>JAISIT010000202.1 GCA_031261915.1 Candidatus Methanoflexus mossambicus | reverse complement strand
ATAATGTTTCATTTTTCTTTTTAAATTTTTCAATTTTCTTTTTAAATTTCCATATTCTACTATATGCATAACCATTAAAATTAATATTAAAATGATTTAAAAGATATTTCACATGTTCTTGCAAATTAATATTTGAATAATAAGAAATATCCAAATATAATTCTGTATTTAAATCATGAGCAAGCGATCTAGCTGTAGCATATTGAAATAGTTGATTTCCCAAACCTCCAGTAATTTTCACTGTTATCATAATTTCACACTATTTTTTATTTATTTTCACTCTAATCAGGCCTTAAACTTTTAAAATAGCATTTATCAAAATAATAATACTTGGATAAATATGCATGCTACTTATAGTTTCAGTATAACTATTAATTGCTGTGTATTTATATTAATTAAAGATTTAATAAAAAAATTATATAATGATTTATATTTAAATTAATATTTATATTATATCAAGTTTATGGAAAGTATTATTTAAGCTTAACTTTATTGGAGCCAATGCTGTCAACTTTGAATATTAATCTTCTTATTTTAATTATTTTAACTAATACTTCTTTTAAAATTATTATTTATTTATTTTAATATTTAATCAGGACTTTTTTTTCTTTTTTAAAATATTTTAAAATCCTCCTTCTTTTCAATTCATTCATCATTCATCGAATATTTTAGTATCATTAGGAGAGCCAGGTTCTATTAATATTGTGAGTGGCTTGCAAGTACCATCTTAAATAGCTAATGTCATTTTAAAACCAGCGTAATGTCAAATATTATTAGAAAAGCTTCTTTTATAGTCCTTTCCTATCAACATTGCTTACTTAAATGCTTATCATCAAATTTTAAATCTAAGGTTATACTGGTTGAATCAATCACTATAGTTTTTAATTCACGAATATTCTTAAATTGTAGTTTATTAATGGACTTTAATGTTAATTCAAGATATTTACTTTCACTATAACGTGAATAAATTTCTTTCATCGGTTTTAAACTTGGTAAGGTAGAAATATTTAAAAAATTTAAGAGTTTATCACTATTATTTACCTGATTATAGGATTCTAAAACATCTTTACCATAAAATAAAGATAATAATATTATTTTTAACATTATTTGAACATTTTGAATCTTCTTAAAACCAATCTGAGCAAGCTCCTGCTTAAAACTTCGAGAATCGATAACTTTAAGTACTTTACTAAATAAACTCCATATAGGGTTTTTATTATCTGGAATAATAGTATCATTATTTTTATCACAAAATAATACATGATACTCATTATTTATAAATTTTTCGAATAATAAATTCCTTCATCATGAAATAATCTATTTTAAATTGTAATTTTAAGGAAACACCATAAATCATCCTAATTAAATCAAAATACTAATTCTATGCTACTGAAAAATTTTAATATTTCAGACGCCCTGTTTATAACCTATACCAATTTAACTATTTCTAATAAATAAAAATCATGAATTAATTAATTTCATCAAATTTTTAACTATTAACTACGTAATCATGTGGATTTTTTTACACAGTCGATAATTTTATATATTAATATCTGGATATTTATATGATAAAGAGATTCATGATAGAACAGAAACATCTCACAAGTTCTTTATATTGAAAAGAGGATAATATGTCTAATCGTGCGTTTTGTTTTGATTTAAGTGGAACAATAACTAAAGAAGAAATTATTCCAATGCTAGGAAAAGAGTTAGGTATTTATGAAGAAATACAAATGCTTACAGAAGCCACTTCTAATGGGGAAATTCCTCCTTTGAATTCATTTTCATTAAGATTTAACCTTATAAAAGAGTTAGATTTAAATAAATCCCAGAAAATAATATCAAAAATAGATTTAAATAGTAAAATTTTAGATTTCATTAAATTGAATAGTCAAAATTGCTTTATTATCACATCTGCACTTGATATATGGTTAGAAGAACTTAAAAATAAAATACCTTGTAAATTTTTCTCTTCAACAGCTAAATTAAAAGGTGGAAAAATAAATAGTATTGATAATATTTTAAATAAGGCAGAATCTATAAATCAGATTAAAAAGAATTTTGATGAAATAATAGCTATTGGTGGAGATATGGGAGATGTAGAAATGTTTCAGGTTGCAGATAGAAGCATAGCTTTTCTTAAAATTCATAAACCAGTTCAAAGTTTAGTTGAAGAATCTGATTTTGTTACGTTTAGTGAGGAGGGATTATGCAACATATTAAACACGCTATCATAAGTATGGCAGGATTAGGGTCACGTCTTGGATTTAATACAACAAAAGGTCTAATAAAAATAGGTAAAAAGAGAATCATTGACTATCAACTGTCTCTTTTAGATGATATTCCAGATATTAGAATTGTAGTAGGATTTCAAGAATATGATGTAATGAATCATGTAAAAAAAATAAGAGATGATATTACTTTTGTTAGAAATCCTGATTTTAGAACCACTTCTAATTCATACAGTATTTATTTAGCTTCTAAAGATCTTAAAGATCCGTATTTAATCATTGATGGCGATATTTTAATAAATAAGAATGATTTTAATAACTTTTTATCAAATTGCAACAAAGAATCTATTGTAGGATTAACTCAATCTAAAACTGAAGAAGCTGTTTTTGTTTCTATTGATGAAAATAAAGAATTAATTAAAGAATTTCAAAGATCACCTAAATTAAAATATGAATGGACTGGAATAGCATATCTTAATGGTATTTTCATAGATAAAAATCAAGGTTATGTCTATAAAGAATTAGAAAAAAACCTTCCATTAAAATATAATATTTTAGATTGTTATGAAATCGATACTGAATCTGATTTTAATTTAGCTAAGAAAAATTTGCATAAATTAAATTTATAGGTTAATAATTTAAAATAATTCATATTTAATTACTTAATTATTGAAAAGGAGATATAATGAAAAAATTGGGAATACTTGGAGGAATGGGGCCATATGCAAGCTTAAAATTTCTGGAAGAAGTTTTAAACATCACTGATGCTAAAAAAGATTGGGAACACATACATACTATTTTAGATAGCAACACTCAAATTCCAAGTAGAACTAGAAATTATATTTATAATGAAAAATCACCAATTCCAGAAATGATTAAATCTATAAATAAACTAAATCAATATTCTGTTGATATTATAGCTATTCCATGTAACAGTGCATGCTATTTTTTAGAAAAAATTGATGATATTGATAAAAAAAATGTAGTTAATATAATTGAAGTTACTTCTGGTAAAGTAAATAAAAAATTAGAAAAAGGAAAAAAAATAGCTATTTTTGGAGGTTATATAACATATCATGCTAAAACTTATGAGAAATTTCTCAGTGATTATGACTATGTATGGCATGACTTAGAAGATCAAGAAAAAATATCTGATTTTATTGAGAAAATAAAATTGAATAAAGATATTAAAGAAGACTTCATAGAATTTTTAAGTCAATATATTAAAAAATATAAAGTTCATGCCATAATATTGGGATGCACAGAATTTTCTTGCTTAGATTTAGAATTAGAAGATATTTTAATTATAGATAGCAATAAAGAATTAGCAAAATATATTGTTCATCATTGTTTAAATTAGTAATTTTAATGAAACATTAATCATTTTCAGTGATATTATGTCAAAATTTTTAGAAAAAATATTAAGTAAAAGTAATAGTTATAATTATTATAAAAGACAATATAAGGATTTAAAAAAAGAAAATAAAGTTTTAAAAAAGGATTCTATTAACTATGAAAATATATTAAAGAAGTTAGAGTATTTAAAAAATAATTTGCAAGAAAACAATAATAATTCTGAATATATATTGATTAAAAACAATTTACAAGATATAAGAGAATATAGTAAAAATAATGAAATAAATGTAATATTCTTAGCTTATCTTAACTTAAATATTTGGGATTCGTTGATTCATTATTTACAAGAAGATAGATCTTTTAATTATAAAATAATCATAATTCCTATATATTCCTATATAAAAGAAGGATGGAATAAGGATAAAGAGCGAGAATATAATAATGCAATTGAAAATTTTAAAAATAAAGGCATGAATATTGTTAAAGGATTCATGGAAGAAAATGAGACTTTTGTGGATATAACTGATTTGAATCCACATATCATTTTTTATATGAATCCTTTTCAGGGTTTATTCCCAGAACAATTTAGATTGAAAAACCTACCTAAGGATATTTTGTATTGTTATATTCCATATAGCTTTTATTTAGCTGCAAATCAAAATAATCAATTTAATCAAGAATTACATAGAAAAGCCTGGAAATTTTTTGTTGAATCATCAAAAAATAAGGAATTATCTTCAATATATTCAGATACAGGTTCTTCAAATGTTGTTGTAACAGGACATCCAAAAATGGATTCATTGATTGATGGAAGTTACAAAAAGTCACCAATGATTTGGAAAAATAATGAAAATGATAATTTAAAAATTATTTGGGCTCCTCATCACAGCATAGATGAAAAAATCTCAGCATCGCCTAAATTTTCAACTTTTCATTTAAATTGTAAATTTTTTTATGAATATGCTAAAAAACATAAAGAGATTGAATGGATATTTAAACCACACCCTATTTTGATTCATTCTCACGGTCTTCTAAATAATCAAGATATAAATTATGAAACGTTTAAAAAGTATTATAAAAAATGGGATAATCTACCTAATGCTACTGTTTTTGAAGGTTCTGATTATCTTAATGTTTTTGCAAATTCAGATGCTATGATAACTGATTCTGTTTCTTTTCTAGCAGAATATTTATATTTTAGAAAGCCTGGTTTATTTTTAACAAGAAAAGGTCAAAAATTTAATGAATTTGGAGAAATAATTAAGGAAGCATGGTATCAAAATCCAGGAGATAATTTTCAGGGAATTGAAAGCTTTATCGAGGATATATTAATAGAAAGAAAAGATTCTCTAAAAGAGAATAGAAATGCAATATATGATAAATATTTAAATACAAATGGTGTTACAGCAGGATACAAAATATATGAGCATTTAAAAAATAATTTAATAATTAAATAAAGAAAAAGAACAAGAATTTAATTTAAGAACAATTAATGATATCCTGAAAAATGTATTAGTTTTTCTTGTGGGTTTGAAATTGGATTAGGAATTCACAATCCTTTAAAACATAGTAAAAATTTTGCTCTTTTTGGAGGGTCTAATGTTTGGTGATTACATAAACATGTTTTTAAAATTATATTGATGATTTTCCATATATTACTGATAAAAATTTTTTATAGTATTAGACTTAACTTTTCTTAATGAATTTTTTGATCCGTTTGTTTGTGAAAGTTTTTTCTTCTACATATTTCGAGTAATAATGCTTAACTTTAGTTAAAAGATTTTCAATA
>JAISIT010000188.1 GCA_031261915.1 Candidatus Methanoflexus mossambicus | reverse complement strand
CTATGGTGATAAGAATATAATCTCTCGCATGAGTGCTAATCAGAAGAAGTTTTATATTAGTGTTTTAAATGCTAAACCATATAGAACTAGTGGTATTGCACAGCATTTTGTTTTTATTTATAAATTTATAGATAATAAGCCAGTAGTTTCTGGTGATGAATATACGACATTTACTGTTAATACTCCAAAATTGTCTGCAAAATTAAAAGATATTAATGGTAATCTTTTAAAAGGTAAAACTATTAAATTTTACGGTGATGGTAAGTATATAGGATCTAATGTGACTAATTCTAAAGGAATAGCTATTATGCACTATTCTAAACTCAATAAATACAGTAATATTACTGCTGTTTTTAATGGTGATAGTGTATATTATGGTTCTAGTGATTCAGAACTTATTAAGATTAAATCTAAATTAACTCTTGATGTTGTGGCTTCTAAGGTTAAATATAATTATTATTATAAGTATGTGGATAGATATGTGAATGGTTATTATGTCCGTTATTATACTGGTTATAATATTGGTAAATATACTATTGGTCAAGTTGATTTCTGTTTAAATTTAAATAAATGGATTAAACATGGATATTATGTTAATTCCTATGGTGATATGAATATAGTTTCTCGTATGAGTGCTAATCAGAAGAAGTTTTATATTAGTGTTTTTAATGCTAAACCATATAATGCTTCTGGGAAGCTTCAACATTTTATTTTTGTTTATAAGTTTATTGATAATAAGCCAGTAGTTTCTGGTGATGAATATACAAGTTTTACAGTTAATACTCATAGGTTGACTGGAAAATTAAAAGATGTTTATGGTAATCCATTAAAAGGTAAAACCATTAAGTTTTATGGTGATGGTAAGTATATAGGATCAAGTGTGACTAATTCTAAAGGAATAGCTATTAAATATTACTATTCAACTAAACAATACTCTTATTTCACTGCTAAATTCGTGGGTGATAGTTTATACTATGGTTGTGAGGATTTATATAACTCATGAAGTCTAAATTAGTTGATTATGTTTATAATTATAAATATTTTAGACCAAAAATGCCAATAAACTATATATTCGTGAATATACTGGTAAAAATCTTAGGGAATATCTATTTTCTCATATTTGGATTTTAAATTTAAATATAATTTGAGATATAAACAGAATATAAAACACTATTTTTTTTATTTTTTTTTTTTTTTTTTTATTTTTTTTATTTTTAAATAGAGAACGTTATGATTCAATGAAAACTTTATTTTAGATTATGGATCTCTGTTTCATAATTCATATTTTTAAGAATTTTTATAAAATTAATATTATTTTATAGAAAATACTTTATATCACTAATAACTAAAATAATATTGGTAATAATCAATAATAATACATTAATAGTAATATATTAATAGCAATCACATTAATAAATTAAAAATCAATATTTTTAAATTAATATTTTTAAATTGATATTTTTAAATTTATTTTTAAATTAATATTTTTGTTATGTTTTTTTTTAAATGGTGGATTATGTTATATTTTAGAGGATGTACTGCACGAGAGAAATTATTAGGAATTTCTGATTCAACTAAAGAATTATTGGAACTATTTAATATTGATTATAGCATTTTAGACGATGAAAATTGTTGTGGTTCTTTTTTACTTAGAACTGGTTTTAAAGAAGAAGCTATTAAAATTATGAAAAAGAATATAAATCAATTTAAAGATAAAACTATTCTTGTTTCATGTGCTGGTTGTTATAAAACACTTAAAAATGATTATAAAGAATTTTTAGATGTTAATTTAAATGTTATTCATTTTTCTCAATTTCTTAATAATATTTTAAATGATTTTGATTTTATAAATACCATTAATTCTAATTCTAATAATAATATTAATTCTAATTCAAATAATAATATTAATTTTAATAATATTAATTCCAATAATAATAATAATAATAATAATAATAATAATAATAAAAAACTTGATATTTTTAAAAATAATGATTCTAAGAAGTTAGATATTTTTAATAATAACAATAATAACAATAATAACAACAATAAGAACAATAAGAACAATAAGAACAATAAAAATAATGACACTTTTGAAGTAACCTACCATGATCCTTGTCATTTAGGACGACATATTGGAGAATATGATGCTCCTCGGGAATTGATTAAAAAATTTGCTCGTCTTATTGAAATGGAGAGTAATATTGACAATGCAATGTGTTGTGGTGCTGGAGGTGGGGTTAAATCTTCTTATGGAGATATTTCAAATTCAATAGCTAAAGAAAGGATTAAAGAAGCAGAAGCTATTGGTGTTGATACAATAATATCTTGTTGTCCTTTTTGTAAATTAAATCTATCTGAAAATTCAAATTTAAATGTTTTAGATATTTCTGAATTTATTTTAAATCAAATCAAAAATATTAATTTTAATGCTATTAATAATATCAATAATAGTAATAATATCAATAATAATATAAATAATAGTAATAATATCAATATTAAAAATATTAAAACCCTGGATAATATTAAAAATATTAAAAATAACAATAGTAACGATATGGAGGAATTTCAATGAATGATTTGGAATTAGAATCAATGAGAAATTCGTTTAAAACTGTTGTTGAAAAAAGGAAAGCTATTTTAAAAGATCCTAAAACAGAAAAATTACGAAAAAAAGTTCAAGAAATTAGAAGAAATTCTATTGAAAATAATGAAAAATTAATTAAAATAGCTGAAAAATCTTTTAAAAATAATGGAATAGATGTATTTCATGCTAAAAATTCTAATAATGCCATAGAATTAATAGATAATATATTACTCGAAGAATTTAATTTAAAAACCTTTGATTCTAATAATATCACAATAGCTAAGGCAAAATCAAACACCTTACGTGAAATTGGTTTAAATGAACATTTTGAAGGGGAAAACATTCAAGTTATTGACACTGATTTGGGAGATAGGATTTTACAGTTAAAAGAAACAGATAACAGTCCAACCCATCCAACAGGTCCTGCATGTCATTTAAATCGTTTTAATATTGCAGATATTGTAAATAAAGCATTTAATATTAATATATCCAGTGAACCACGGGAAATAATGGATTGTGTAAAGGTTGATGTTTTGGATAAGTTAAAAAATGCTAAAGTTGGAATTAGTGGGGCTAATACAATAGCTGCTGATGATGGTTCTATTATTTTAGTTCATAATGAAGGGAATATCTCTCTTGTTTCTATGATGGATTTACATATTGTTGTTGCTGGAATAGATAAATTAGTGGATTCTATTGAGGATGGAATCTCTGTGGCTAAGTTAGAAACTATTTATGCCACAGGATCACCTTTAACTTCATATATTAATGTTATTTCTGGTCCATCTAAGACTGCTGATATTGAAAAGAAGATATTAAAAAATATGTATGGTTCAAAGAGAGTTGTTTTGATTTTACTTGATAATGGTAGGAAAAAAGTTATGGAAACTATTCCAGAATCCTTAGAATGTATTGGATGTGGTAGTTGTATTTTAACTTGTCCAATTTATAATGTTACAGGCAATGAATTTGGTTTTAATTCTTATCTTGGTGGTCGTGGTGTTGCAATGGCTAAATATATAGAGAATTCAAAAACAAGTTTTGATTGTGGACTTTTTAAGTGTACATTATGTGGTCAATGCACAAAAATTTGTCCTGTTTTAATTCCAACTTATGATTTAATAGAAAAAACAAGAATAGATTCCCTAAAAGATGGATTTTCACCAAATGAGCATGAAAAAATAAAAGAAAACATAAAAAATAAAGGTTCTCCATATAAAACTTGATTTCTCGTTATTATAATATTATTTAAATTTTTCATTGTTTAATTTATTAATAAACTTAATATTCTTTCAATCAGTTGATTTTAAATGTGGAGATTTTTCTAATTTTTTTCATAGTAACATTTAAATTAAATAAAATAAATATTTATTAAATGTTTTATAACGATTATTATTTTTCACATTTTCAATTTATAATAAAAATAAAAAATAAAAATAGTATTAACTGAAAATAATATTAAATAAAAATAATATTAAATAAAAATAGTATTAAATAAAAATAGTATTAAATAAAAGAATAATACTAAATAAAAATAATATTAACTAAAATACAATAAAATGATGATATTATGGCAATAAAAAATGCAGCAATGGTAGGAACTCCTTGTCAGATATTGGCAGCTACTAAAATTAATGAATATGATGATAAAACTGGAGGATCTCCAATAGATTTAAAAATAGGTTTATTTTGTATGGAAAATTTTTCTTATCATTATTTAAAAGAGTTTTTATTAAATGATAATATTGAACTTAAAAATGTTAAGGAATTTAGAATTGAAAACAATAGATTTAAAGTATTTTTAAATAATGGAGATTTAAAAGAGTATTCAATACCAGAAACAGAAAGTTTTAAAAGAAAAAACTGTGATGTTTGTCTTGATTTCGCATCAGATGTATCTGATATTTCTGTTGGTTCTGTTGGTTCACCAAAAGGGTATTCTACTTTAATTCTTAGATCTAAAAAAGGTGCAGATATAATTAAAGGATTAAAAGAAGAAGGTTATATTGAAGTAACAGATATTGATGAAAAGCTATTTGGATTACTTGAAAAAATAGCTGGTGGAAAAAAATCTAAAAATTTAGCAAATATTAAAGAAAAAGAATCTATTGCAAGACCTGTTTTGTATAATCGTGATATTACAAATGAAGAACTTGAAGATTTAACAGAAAATGCAGACTTTGACTTACTTAAAAGTGATGTTATTAGTATAGGAAACTGTGTTTTATGTGGGGCTTGTGAATTTGTATGTCCAGAAAACATTGTTGAAATAAACAGTAGAAAACCAGTTAAAAAAGGTAAATGTCCTGAAGGTTGTAATCTTTGTTATATTTCATGCCCAAGAACCTGGACAAGCAGAGATATTCTTTCAAATACTCTTGTTGATGAACCAATTGGAGAATACTTAAAAATTTGTTCTGCTAAGTCTTTAAAAGGAAAAGGTCAAGACGGTGGTGTTGTAACAGCTATTCTTTTATATTTACTTGATAAAGAGATTGTTGATGATGTTTTTATTGTTGGAGAAGACAATGAAAACCCTTGGAAACCTATTCCTAAATTAACAAATGACAGAAATGAAGTTTTATCTGCTGCAGGAACTAAATACAGCACGGTTCCAATAGCTTTTAAAGCTTTAAAGAATATTTAATTCTTTTTTCTTATTTTTTAAATTAAATATTTTATTAACTATGTAAAAACATTAATTTAACTATTTTTATATTTTTTTATTATTTTTATTATTTTTAATTTAGATATTTTTCTTATTTTTAATATTGTTATTGTTTTTGTTATATATTGAAATTAGAATAAAATAAAGTATTTTAAAATTAATTAAAGTTAAAACAGATAATCAAAATAAAATTATAATTTTTATTAAATATAATTAAAAGAAATAAAGTGGTACTGTAAAGTTCTTGGCTCTTTGAGTTGAGTATTACTTTTTTTGGTATTTTTATGTCATTTTTTGGGGCTCTAGGAATATTTTTTTGATTTTTTCTTAAAAGTTCTTTATTTTTC
>JAISIT010000131.1 GCA_031261915.1 Candidatus Methanoflexus mossambicus | reverse complement strand
AAAGTAATCTTTACTATTTATATCATATTTGTTACGAATTTCAACAGGAATTACAGTTTGAAATTTATCATAAATCTTTGTTACAGCTAAATTATTCAAAATATTATCACCTAAATATACTTAGTAATTCTTACTATATATAATTATCCTAACTATAATAAAAATTCTAACATTTATAAAAAAATTGAAATTAAAATTAAAATTAGAATTAGAATTAAAATTAGAATTAGAATTAAAATTATTATCAGATTTATTATTTATTTTATTATCTATCATATTAAAAATAAAATAAATATTACCAATAGTATTCAAATTAGAAATATTAAAAACATTAAAAATAAAAATATAATTAAAAAAATAAATAAATGACTAATTAGAGATATACAAATAAATAATATTCAAATTATAATTTAATAAAATTATAAATCAATTATCAACAATTAATATACAAATAAAATAAAATTAATCCAACATTTCACGACCAGACTTTTCTTTAAAACCTATAATATTAATCAACTGATTCATATCTTTATCAGTGATAACCACATCATTATGGGCTTTTTTTAGAAGATATGGATAACCTTCAGTTGCATCACGATACAAAATAGTAGCTATTTGTTTAATTTTATCTTCATCAGCATAATACGGGAGTTCAACTTTTAAAATATTCTTATTTCTCTCTAATCTTAAGAAGAAAATTGTAAACCATTGCTTTTTAAAAAAATCATCTTCAGTATAGAAATCATGTTTAACTTCATTTGAAACTTTCTTGTAAATTGGTTTAGAGTATCCTGGAGTTTTAATAAACTTATCTAAAATAGCCATATCTGGAATTCTTGAATGGAATAAATCATTAGTCTTAGATGTTTTAGAAATACCAACAATCTTCCATTTAAACTCTAATAGCTTAGCTATTGAAAGTAAATTTTCAAGAAATTCTAAAAATATTTGAGTTTTATAATCTGTAAATTTAGGGTCTTCACATTTAAAATCAATATCAAAGATTTTATTTGACTCAATAGCTACAATATCTAAATTTTTAGCCAATCTTTCATCTAAAAGTTCTTTTAAATCATTATTTCCAATATGAATTATCTCAGATTTTAAATCATCTTTTATAAAACTCACTAAAGGAACAGGGCGAATTAAATCACCTAAAATAGAACCATCATATAAATAATAATCAATATCAAAGGTTTTAAATGTTTTAATAGCATTTTTAACTTCAAAAATCCCCATATAATTACGTATTCTATCTGATGCAAGGTTACGATTATAAATTAAATCAATATCCGAACTTTCAATTTTCTCTAAGCTATTTTTATCATAAACTAAAGATTGAGCAGCTATAGCATAGAAAATATAACCTAAAAAATTCTTCTCATGTTTACTGCCATCACCAGCAGCTATTGTTAAATTATCATTTAAATTAGATGATAAGTCTTTAAAATTAACATTGTGCCATTTTTCTTTAATATTCAAATTAGAAGTTTCTAAATCTTCTATCTGCTCAAGAAAATAATCCTTCCTTTCAATGGCTTTAAGATAAAGTGAATCTAACATTTTAATCACATTTTATAAGTAGTTTAGAATTATAAAAAAATAATTTTCATGGTTTTTCTTCTTTGAAATGAACTTATATCTTTCATCAAACACACAGTTATTAATTTTGCAAATATATTTATTAAAAAAAACAAGTATTAAATATGATAAAATTAAATATAATTATTACTTTATTATATTCACATAAAAATTAAACATAAGAAAAAAGATAAAAAAATTTAAATTATATGGATTTTCAGGTAAAATAATGACACATAATCCAATAAAAAACATTAGAAATCGAACAAATGATTCAATACTCTTAATAATTACTGTGATATTATTAGCATTTGCTGTAGAGTTATTAGCATTTTGTTTAGTAGTTTTAACTAATGAAAATATTATTATTTTAGTTATTATTGGTTTAATTTTTATTGTTATATCTATTGCCATTTTTTATATATTTTTATTTTCAAATAAACCAATACAAATTAACTTAAGAGGAATTATATCTTATGAATTCAAAAATGATGAATTAATTCCAATTGAAATCTATAGCTATTCATTTAATGAACATTTTAATGAAATATTAAATCGATCAATTAACAACAATAAAAAATATATCCAAATATTTACTAATGAAGAAATTAAGGATATTGAAGAATCTATTGAAAAAAATTATAAATATGATCCAACAAATCGAAATAATGAAAAGAATATTATTAATTCAATATTAGAATATTTAATAATAGAAAAGTTAAGTATTCATTTAGCAGACTATTATACAAAAAATGAAATTGATACAAATAAAATAATAACAATTAAAACTAATGAATATAATGAATATATTTTAGAAAAAGTTATTATTGAAGATTATTTTAATACAAATTCACCTATAAATGATAATAATAGTCAAGATACTGAAATTAATGAGCTTTTAGATTATTTTGAGATAAAATTATCTGAAAATTCAAAAATAAAAAGAAACCAAGATAACTATTTGGAAATTCAAAACAAAATATTTAACATAACCATAATCCCAGATTATAAAGGTTATATTGAATATATAAACCCAATTTTAACAGATTATGATCATACAAAAGATCAAAACCCATTTTACTTAATCGAAATTAAACTACATATACTCTTGAAAAGATATTTTTTATTCAATGATAATTATGAATGGCTTGATTCATTTTTAAATGAAATATATGAATTTGTATCCATTGAACATCTAAACAAAAAATTAAATCCTGAATTAATAAGCATCATTTCTAAAAATAAATGATAAGTGATTAATTTAAATTAAAAGATAATTTACTCATAGATATACTTTAAAAATAAGCAATTTACCCTTTAATTATTCTAGGATCATTTTTACGATAATATGTATTAGCAGATCTAATTTTTCCATTCTCTGCATGAATAATAACTTCAGTATTGCCTTGAGTTTTTGCTTTAAAAATAGCATAATCGATAGCACTTTGTTGTGTCTCATGACATGATGATGCCCTTTGAGCATGAGGTCTTTTATTACACCACCCACCATTAGGATTTTTAACAACATGTATCTGATTTTTTTTACCGCCCACAATAACACATCCAATTATAGATTAAATAACAATTAAAATCTAATATTATCATATTATAAAAATCAAAATTAATAAAATGATTAAAACTTAAGAATATGCTTATTTAATAAAAAACATTTATAAATAACATATTTTATTTTATACTTAATTATTTCTAATATATCATATATAAATTATTCCATAATAATTCACTATAAATAAATAACTAAAATTATTAATTTACTTTTATTTAAGATATTTTATTGAATTAAAAATATAAAAAACTTATTACTATCCAAAATCAATTAAAAATTATTTAAATTAAAATTAAACCCATATTTATCAATAAATCACTTATCTAAATCAAAAATCATCGTTATTTACAATTTCATCAATCAACCAAATATTTCAAAAATGTTTTAAATTTTCATATTGTAGCATTTTCTAATAGCTGAGAATAGCTATTTATATTTATCCCCAATAGCTTAGACTTTTTCTATTTCATTTATTTTAAATTTATTTTAAATTCATTTAAAAATTCATATGTAATATTGAGTATGTTCCATTTTAGAACATAGTGAATTTTCATCAAGTTCTCGTTTAAAAAAATAGTTATGCTATGTTTTTAATCTAAATCAAAGACATAGATTATAAGTTTTGTAATATTAAGCATGAATTATATCTAAGAAATCATTTGAAAATTAATAATGTATAAAATTATTTTCATTTAAAACTCTTGAATAAACTATATGTTAAATTATAATTTTTATCAAATTTTTTTCATTCAGTTTAAACTGTCAAAATTTATTTGACAGTTGAATTTTCTTCAAGTTCTCCACTTTCAAAATTTAACAATATCATTTTTTGAGATTAAGGCAAAACTCTTAAAATCGTTATATTTATATATAAAGAAATATATATTATTATATATAGATATATTAAGTTTTTAGGTGTTTTTTTATGAATTTAATAAAAAGTAATGAA
>JAISIT010000102.1 GCA_031261915.1 Candidatus Methanoflexus mossambicus | reverse complement strand
GATTGTTTTTGTGCTTCTGCAATGGCTTTGCTTTTTCCATTCCAGGTGAAGTTGTATCTTTCTGGTGAGTCGTCTATTTCATTTGATAATAGCTTTTTTAGTTTATCAAAGTCTATTTTATCTTCGGTTTGTATTTCTGGAAAAAGTTCTTTTAATTTATTTATATTTTCTTGTAAAATATCTTTACTTTTTCCATCTAAGTTTGATTCTATCATAATATCCACAAATAGTAGTAAAAATAATTAATTTTATTTAAAAAATTATTTTTTATCATTATTTATTCGATTTAATGGTGATTTTAATGCTAAATTATTCGCACAATCTACATATTCTCTTAAAGTTTTAGCACCACTATTTTTCCAAGCATTTTCTTGTAATTTATTTTTAAATTCAACACAATCAAAACTTTTCTTTTTATTCATAATTAATCACTAATTTAATCACTATACATATAAAAATATATTAAACTGCTGTTACTAATTTTTTATCCATTAAAGGAATATTAATATCATTAATTAGTGTGGTGTTCGCTACTTTGATTTCTTCATGATTATGTATTGGTAAAGTAAATATTGCAGAAATAAATATTTGATAATTAGTTACTTTAACAATTAAATCAATTGCAATAATGTTTTTAAGACTTTCTGGGCTGGCATCTAATAGTTTTGATGCATCTAAGATTTCTAATCCAATGAATTCATCTTTTTTATTTAAATCCATTATTATATCATCAGTTAACGGCACAGTTGATTCATGGGCATAGTTATTTACTTTAATCATTAAAGCATCAACAGTATCATCATATTTATAGTTTATTGAATTCAATTTATTATTCATAAATATTTTCCTCCTCTTTTAACATTTACAGGAAATGTAGTAACTAATCTAAGTTCATTTAGGTTTTTAATAAAAATAACAATGACAATATAATAATCATTATTTAAATAATTTTCATATACAACTGTAAATTTATTATTTTTAGATAATTTAATATTTACGGGATTATGGGTTTTTATTAATTCATATATAAAGTTATAATCACAATATTTCCTTTCAGTATTATCTATAAAATGTTCTGAATCAGTGATAGTTATATTTTCATTATTCCTTACTTTTTTAAGAATAGTATCCAAATCTTCAGCAGTATAAATCATAATAATATAACTCCTTACTTTATTAATTTAAATCCATTTATCAACTTTCCTAACAATTTCTATGGCAAAGAGTTTTTCTTCTGAAAAACCCGAACCTAAACCAATAATATCATCTATTTTAATATGTTTATATTCTTCTGGAATTTTTGACTTTTCTATAACTCTTATTTTACTATTACTTAATCTTTTTACCTTTTCTTCAATAGTTTCGGTATTATTATATTCTAATTTTGATTTAACTGCATCTTTAATATAATCCTTTTAAAATTTCATAAACATTTATAATTGTAATAGCTATTTCTTCTCCATTATCTATACTATTAGCTATTTTATCTTTAATTTTAATATTGCCTGAAATATAATAAGATAAAGTGTCACTATCTAAAAAAATCATATTTCTCTCCGATTTAATGAAAAATTTTCCCTTTCAGCGATAATATCATCAATAAAATCAACATCTTCTTCATCACAGATATTAAAAAAATTAAGAATTTCTTTTTGTGATTTTTTTTGGGTGTTTTTAAAACTAATTTCAACATCACATTCTTCATTAAAAGGTAAAGGTTCATTGAATTTAAAATTAAATCCATCAAAAATTGCTTTTATTTTGTACATAAAAACTCTCCTTAAAATCCATAAATAAATTATAAAATTTAAATGATTAATATTTTCTTTTTTAATATATAAATAATTTATTAAAATAATGACAAATTAGTAAATTATAAAAAATTTAAAATTAAACTAAATAGTAATAAATTCACAATCAAACTTTTAAAAAAAGTTTGAACAAAAGACATTTAATTAAATAGTAATAAATTCATCAATATCATTAATTTTTAATGTTTCTTTAATATTAGTTTTATCGCAGTCACTCTTAAATCCATTATCTTTAAAAACAACCCTTAAAGTTAAAGGATCTAATTTATTCTTTAATTTAATAATAAAATCAGCTATTTCTTTAGTAATATTATTATCAAGACAAACGAGTAATGCACCATATCCAACAGAATATATAGTCCACTTCCCACAATTATATTCTTCAATAGCTAAACTTAAATCAATACCGTACTTAATCATAATCTCATAAACAAGATCTAACTCACTTCGACCAGAAATAACATTATCAACACTATCCAAAAGTTTCTGTTGAACATTATCATAATCAGGATCCCACTTATTCAAATTAGAAGAATCAAGCTTAAAAACTTTGAAACCAATATCCAAATCATTATTATTTGATTTTGATTTAATTTTATCTCCTGCTCTACGAATTCTTTCTTTACCAATTTCACAAATATTTTCATAACCTGCTTTAAAAGCTTCGGATTTTTCATTAGCTTCTTCAGCTATTTGAACTAATATAAATTTACGATTACCGTTGTCTTTTGCATTAAATTTCATTATTGAATGAGCAATAGTAGATGATCCTGAAAAAAAATCTAATATTAACGAATCATTATGAACATTCATGAAATTTTCAAAAAGAGTTGTGGGTTTGGCATTATCAAAATATGCCTCACCAAATAATGTGATTAATTCTTTTTTACCCTCAGTAAAATCTTTAAAAGTTGATTTAATAACTTCAGTTTCTACATTATTTAAATATCTTTTAAATTGGGGCACATGTGTTTCATCATCATAAAAATAAATTAGATTATTTTTAATATGTTCTTTCATTGTTTCTTCTGTGAATCCCCATCCCCTTGATGGCACTTTACATTTTTTATTAGTAATTGGATGTATAACATCATAAGTAGCAGATTTACCTGTAGATTTAGGTGCAGAAATATCTGAAAGTCTATAAACTTGAAAATGATTTTTATTTAAAGAATCTAATTCAATATTATTATACATTGAAATTCCTTTTAAATTAGGATTATCTTTATAAAATTTCCTTAAAATTTCTTGTGTTTCACTTAAACTTTTATTTTGAGATGATGCAATATTTAAAAGACTATAAACTTCATCTAAACATTCTTTCTTTTTTCTAAAGATTTGTTTTTCTTCAACTACATCTTTATTTTTACAATAACAAACAATATACTCATGATTAGTACTTGTAGTTTTAGATAAATTTTTTGTAGAATTTTTTATCCAAATAAAGTTTTCTATAAAGTTAAATTCACCAAATATATCATTACATAAATTTAAAAGATTATTTATTTCATGTTCATCAATACTTATAAAAATAACACCGTCATCAGTTAGGAGATTTCTTGCTAATTTCAATCTGGGATACATCATATTTAGCCAATCTGTATGATACCTCCCACTGGTTTCAGGATTAGAACTTAACTTCACATTACCATTAATGGTGTGTGTGTGTGTGTAGTGTCTACTTGCCCAGTCTGCTCTAAATAGTTTTCTAAATTGTTTTTATAATTATCTTTGTAGATGAAGTCTTTTCCTGTGTTGTATGGTGGATCTATGTAGATCATTTTGATTTTATTGTAGTAGGACTTTTGTAATAGCTTTAATACTTCAAGGTTGTCTCCTTCTATGTATAGGTTTTGGGTTGTGTCCCAGTCTTTACTTTCTTCTTTGCATGGTCTTAGTGTTCCTGTGGATTGTTTTTGTGCTTCTGCAATGGCTTTGCTTTTTCCATTCCAGGTGAAGTTGTATCTTTCTGGTGA
>JAISIT010000099.1 GCA_031261915.1 Candidatus Methanoflexus mossambicus | reverse complement strand
TAACCTAATTCAACAGCTAATGCAAAGGAGCTATTTATCCTATATTCTGCAATAAACCCTGCATTGAAACCAAATTCCCTCCAATCATTAGCATATAAACTTGAAGATGACCAATTACCACCTGCCTTTACACCAAATTGCACTTTATCTGCAAAACTATGTTGTGCCTTTATATCAGAAAAAGCAAATATTGAAATAAATATGGTTAAAGCTATTAATATTTTCTTCATTTATATATTTGTTCAAATTCTTTAATAATTAATTTTATTTTTAACTTTTTTTGAGTTTTTTAACTTTTTTCGGTACAAAAGTAAAGCATTTTATAATATACCACAAATTATTATTAATATAAAGCATAAATATACATACATATATACAAATATATCAACAACTTAAAATTTAATATTAATTAATAAAATTTAAGGAATTTTTGATTAATTTTAGCGAATGCGGATATTTTTCTTTGGTAAAAAAGAATTTTATTTGGCTTAATTTAGTTTTTCAACTTTTATTTTGTCAAAAAAAATAATTATACATCAAGATACTTTAAGGAAGATTTCATTTTGTTTTTTCAATAATTGATATTATTCTGATGAGTTAGAATAAAATCCCTTTCTATTAGTTGAGTATATATGATTTTTGTTGTTCTTTGCTTTCTTTGCTTATTGAAAAGGTAAGTGGGATAAAATAATTTATTGTACTTTTGCGTTTGTTTTGCTATAAAGAGACGTATAAATTAATTATAAACTAATAGCAATAATAATATAAATTATTGTTGCCTAACCAAAAAAATAAAAGAATATGTGGTACAATTCCTCTACTATTGCAAGCTATTTTATAAGAAAATCAGAAAAAATTGGCAAAGATATATCAATATTAAAAGTTATAAAATTGGTATATATTGCTCATGGTTGGAAATTAGCATTAGATAATACTCCATTAATTAATGATGAAATACAAGCATGGAAGTATGGTCCTGTAATGCCTGAATTATTTAATCTATTAAATAAAGAAGAGGACAATAAAAAAACTTCATCAGCCAAAATATCTGATCCTAATATAATAGCTCAATCTCTTATTATGGAAGACAAAGACATTCTTCTACTTAATAGGGTTTTTATAAAATATATGGATTTTTCCGATGAAGAAATTTCAGAGCTTTGTCACGAAAAAGATACTCCTTGGAACAAAATATACAATAATGGAAAAGGAAGAAATGAAGTTATATCTGATAAAGAAACTTCTCAATATTATAAAACACAAATTACAAAAGAAGAGTATAATTTATTAAAACAATTTTTGCCTATTAAAACAAAGCAAGAGGCAGAAAAACTTTTGAAAGACGCAGGAATAATGCTTAAAGATGGAAGCATGAATCCAATTTATCTATAATTTCTAAAATTAACTTATTATGTACTCAAAAGGACCTTCTATTTTATTAGGTTTTCATGGTTGTAGCAAAACCACACAACAAACAATAATTAATCAAAACAATATCCTAAAAGCCAGCAAAAATGATTACGACTGGTTAGGTCACGGCGTATATTTTTGGGAAAATGATTTAGAAAGAGCAGAACAATGGGCTAAGGAACATTGTGAAAGAAAAAAACATGAAGATCAAAAATTAGGCAATTTAAAACACGAAGATGATTATACTCCTGCTGTAATTGGAGCATATATTGAAGCGGGTAATTGTTTAGATTTATTAAAAACAGAATTGCGTTCACAATTAAAAGAGGCATATTTTGAATTAGTCTATTCGTATGAATTAGAAAATAAGCCACTACCTGAAAATTCTGGTTTAAGAAATGGAATTACTATGTATAGAAAATTAGATTGTGCTGTTATAGAAACACAACATATTCTTATGAAACGTTCTTCAAGAGTTTCTTATGATACAGTTAGAGGTGTATTCTTTGAGGGAGAAGATATTTATAAAGGCTCTGGAATAAAAGAAAAGAATCATATTCAAATATGTGTTAGAAATACAAACAATATAAAATGTTTCTTCATCCCCCGTAAATCAGAGGAAAATGGGTTTGCTCATTTAAATAATTAAGTATAGTCATTTGCATTTTTGAAATTCAAACAATAATTCTTTCTTTTTGCATAAACCTTTTGCAGGGACAAGAAGATGAATCCCATTGCTTTGATATAAGAAAAATGTAATTTCAAAAAATATTTAACATTTTTCCCTTCAAATGTTAAATTCCGAAACTTCAAAACTGAAAATCGCCATTTGCATTTGTAAAATATTTTTTGTATCTTTGCTGAAACAAAGTTTCTTTTTAGGGCAATAAAGCTCTAATATTTCCAAATTTCATTTTTCTTTATATTTATAAAATAATCATTTAATTATTAGTGTGTTATCTTTGACTAAATCTTCGTTTTAGAAAATTAAAACGAGGTTTTAGAAAATTATTTCTTCGTTTTAGCAAACTAAAACAGCGTTTTATTTTGAGAAAATAAGGATTTCGTTTTTTTAATTAAAAATATAGAAAATCATATTGAAATTTGCTTTAATTGTATTTAGGATTAGTGAATTAAAAATTTGCCAAAATTTTAACAAATTTTGAAGCTCTAAAATTGAAAAATTGAGTGAAATGTTAAAAATTCGTCAAATTTTGTGTTTTTTTGATGAAATTATGTTAAAATTTGTCAAAAAATGGGGTTGGAAATGTTAAAAAATTTTGAAAAATGAAAAAGCTAAAAAATGGTGTATTTTTTTCCCTATTGTTTTTTCT
>JAISIT010000086.1 GCA_031261915.1 Candidatus Methanoflexus mossambicus | reverse complement strand
TTAATTATTCTGTAGATCGTGCATGTAGTTATGGTTTAAATATTATTTTTAATGGTGGTGTTAATTATAATGATTGTTTTAATATTATTAATGTTGTTTTTAATAAGAGGTCTTTGAATATTTCTGCTTTTGTTGAGAATGATGGTGTTTTTGCCAATAATCTTACTGTGACTTTAAACTTAAGTGAAAGTGTTGATGTTGTTAGTAATGTGACTATTGGTAATCAAAGTTTTGTTGATGTTCGTTTTCTTAATGGGATAGCTAAGGTTAATTATACTGTAGATTGTGTGGGGTCTTTTTCTTTAAATATTACTTTTAATGCTAATGTTAATTATAATGACTGTTTTAATATTATTAATGTTGTTTTTAATAAGAGGTCTTTGAATATTTCAGCCGTTGTTCCAATTGGTATTTATGGAGATAATGTTTCTGTGACTTTGAAGTTAAATGAATCTGTTAATGTGACTTCTAATGTTAGTTTAGGTAATCAAAATTTTATTAATGTTAATTTTGTGAATGGAATATCTAAAGTTAATTATACTGTAGATCGTGTGGGGTCTTTTTCTTTAATTATTAATTTTAATGGGGCTACTAATTATAATGCTTGTTCTAATTTTACTAATGTTGTTTTTAATAAGAGGTCTTTGAATATTTCAGCTATTGTTCCAACTGGTATTTATGGGGATAATGTTTCTGTGACTTTGAAGTTGAATGATTCTGTTGATGTGGTGAGTAATGTTAGTTTGGGTAATCAGACTTTTGTTGATGTTCGTTTTACTAATGGAATAGCTAATATTTCTTATTTAATTGATCGTGCAGGTGAATATTATTTAATTGTTAGTTTTAATGGTAGTGATAATTATAATAACTGTTCTAATATTACGGATGTTATTTTTAATAAGAGATCTTTAAATATTTCAGCTATTGTTCCAAGTGGTGTTTATGGAGATACCGTGATTGTGAGTTTAGAATTAAATGAATCTGTTAATGTGACTTCTAATGTTAGTTTGGGTAATCAGACTTTTGTTGATGTTAATTTTACTGATGGAATAGCTAATATTAGTTATATTGTTGATTGTGCGGGTATTTATTCTTTAATTGTTAGTTTTAGTGGTGATACTAATTTTAATAATTGTTCTAATATGTCTAATGTTAATTTTGATAGGAGATCTTTGAATATTACAGCTATTTTTGGTAGTGGTGTTTTTGGTGATGATGTTACTGTGGTTTTGTATTTGAATGAGTCTGTTAATGTGACGAGTAATGTTAGTTTGGGTAATCAGACTTTTGTTGATGTTAATTTTACTAATGGAATAGCTAATGTTAATTATACTGTTGATTGTGCAGGTATTTATTCTTTAATTATTGGTTTTAATGGTAGTGATAATTATAATAATTCTTCTAATGTTATTGCTGTTAGTTTTAGTGGAATATTATTAAATATTAATGCCACTATTCCAGATGGTGTTTATGGTAACACTGTGCTTATTACTTTAAATTTAAATGAATCTGTTAATATGATTAGCACTGTAATTATTGGTAATCAAGAGTTTACCAATGTTAATTTTAAGGATGGTATAGCCGAAGTTAATTATATTGTTGATTGTGCAGGAAAATATTATTTAAATATTAGTTTTAATGGTGGAGATAAGTATAGTAACTCTTCTAATGTAACTGAAGTTAATTTTGATAAGAGATCTTTGAATATTACTGCTATTTTCGGTAGTGGTGTTTTTGGTGATAATGTTTCTGTGGTTTTAGAATTGAATGAATCTGTTAATGTGGTGAATAATGTTAGTTTGGGTAATCAGACTTTTGTTGATGTTAATTTTGTGAATGGAATAGCTAAGGTTAATTATACTGTTGATTGTGCTGGTAGTTATTCTTTAATTGTTAATTTTAATGGTGATTCTAATTATTATAATTGTTCTAATGTAACTGAAGTTAATTTTGATAAGAGATCTTTGAATATTACTGCTTTTGTTCCAGTTGGTGTTTTTGGTGATAATGTTGCTGTGGTTTTGTATTTGAATGTGTCTGTTAATGTAACCTCTAATGTTAGTTTGGGTAATCAGACTTTTGTTGATGTTTGTTTTACTGATGGAATAGCTAATATTAATTATACTGTTGATTGTGCAGGTGAATATTTTTTAATTGTTGGTTTTAATGGTGATTCTAATTATTATAATTGTTCTAATATTGTGAATGTTATTTTTAATAAGATGTCTTTGAATATTACTGCTTTTGTTCCAGTTGGTGTTTTTGGTGATAATGTTGCTGTGATTTTGGAATTGAATGAATCTGTTAATGTAACTTCTAATGTTAGTTTAGGTAATCAGACTTTTGTTGATGTTAATTTTACTGATGGAATAGCTAATATTAATTATACTGTTGATTGTGCAGGTGAATATTTTTTAAGTGTTGGTTTTAGTGGTGATTCTAATTATTATAATTCTTTTGATACTTCTAATGTTAATTTTGATAGGAGATCTTTGAATATTACAGCTATTTTTGGTAGTGGTGTTTTTGGTGATAATGTTGCTGTGGTTTTGTATTTGAATGAATCTGTTAATGTGACAGGTAATGTTAGTTTAGGTAATCAGACTTTTGTTGATGTTAATTTTACTAATGGAATAGCTAATATTAATTATATTGTTGATTGTGCTGGTAGTTATTCTTTAATTGTTGGTTTTGATGGTGATAATAATTATTATAATTGTTTTAATAGGTCTAATGTTAATTTTGATAGGAGATCTTTGAATATTACTGCTATTTTTGATGGTGGTGTTTTTGGTGATAATGTTATTGTGGTTTTAGAATTAAATGAATCTGTTGATGTGGTGAGTAATGTTAGTTTGGGTAATCAGACTTTTGTTGATGTTAATTTTACTAATGGAATAGCTAATATTTCTTATGTTATTGAGTGTGTTGGTAGTTATTCTTTAATTGTTAGTTTTAATTCTAGTGAGAATTATAATAACTGTTCTAATATTACTAATGTTATTTTTAATAAGAGGTCTTTGAATATTACTGCTATTTTTGGTAGTGGTGTTTACGGTGATAATGTCATTGTGAGCTTGTATTTGAATGAATCTGTTGATGTGGTGAGTAATGTTAGTTTAGGTAATCAAAATTTTATTAATGTTAATTTTATTAATGGAATAGCTAAAATTAATTATACTGTTGTTCGTGCTGGTAGTTATTTTTTAATTGTTGGTTTTAGTGGTAATTCTAATTATGGTAATTGTTCTGATGGTTCTAATGTTAATTTTGATAGGAGATCTTTGAATATTACTGCTATTTTTGTCAATGATGGTGTTTTTGGTAATAAAGTGATTGTGGGTTTAAAATTGAATGAAGCTATTGATGTTGTTAGTAATGTTAGTGTTGGTAATCAGAAGTTTAATAATGTTCGTTTTGTTGGTGGTGTAGCTAATATTAGTTATAATATTGATAATGTAGGTTCTGTTAGTTTAAAAGTTGTTTTTGGTGGTGATTCTAGGTATGATAGTTGTTTTACTGATGTTGTGGGTAGTTTTAGTAAAAGGATTTTGAGTATTTCTGCTGTTAGTTTTGGGGGTGTTTTTGGTAATAATGTGCTTGTGGGTTTAAAATTAAATGAATCTGTTGATATTATTAGTAATATTAGTATTGGTAATCAAAATTTTGTTGATGTTCGTTTTGTTGGTGGTGTGGGTAATGTTAGTTATAATGTTGATAGTGTAGGTTCTGTTAGTTTAAAACTTGTTTTTGAGGGTAATGCGAAGTATGACAAATGTTCTAATTTGCTTAATGTTAATTTTGATAAAAGACTTTTAAGTATTTCTACTAATGATTTAAATGGTATTGTTGGTAATAATGTTATTGTGTCTTTACGACTAAATGAATCTATTAATTTGATAGCTAATATTACTCTTGGCAATCAAAGATTTAATAATGTTAAATTTAGTGATGGTTTGGCTAAAGTTTCTTATAATATTTTAAATGCTTTTACTGGTTATTTGACTTTTAGTTTTAAATCTAATAATTATGCTGATTATTTTAATAATATTTATGTTAGTTTTATTAATCAATATCCTTCTGTTTTAACTATTAATCCAATAGCTAATAGTGTTTATGGGAATACTATTTTAATTAATGGAACACTTAAGTCTATTAATGGTATTGGTATTAATGGCACTGTTAATTTAATTATTGGAAATAATAATTACTCTATTGATTCTATTAATGGTGAATGGAGTTTAAAATATAAATTAACTACTTCAGGTAATTATAATGTGATTGTTGATTACTTTGGTGATAATCAATATTTTAATAATACTGTTTCCACGAATTTTATAGTTAATAAACGAACTACAAAGTTATCTATTGTTAGTAGTGTTCTTAATAATGGTTATATGAAATTTACAGCTACATTAAAAGATAATGCTGGAAAATACATAAAAGGTCAAAATATTAGATTTTATCTCGGTGGTAAATATATTGGCTCTGGAAAAACCAACAGTAAAGGATCAGCTGTGTTATCTTATAAATCATATAAATCTGGTAAATTAGCTCTTAAATCTTATTTTGGAGGTAATGATAATTATATGACTTCGTATAAAACTATTAATACAAATATTTACAATAAAATAATTTATATTTCAAGTAAAAGTTCAATTAAAGGGAAACTTTTTAAAGCACAAGCAAGTATTTATAATCGTGGAACAAAAACTGCTAGTTTTAAACTTAAAGCAATATTGCCTAAAAATTCTTATTTATATATTGCTAAGAGTTATAGAAATATAGTCAAACAGAATACAAAAACTCGTGTGGTTATTGTAAATGTGAAAAACTTGAAACCAGGACAAAAACTTAAATTATCTGGAAATATCCAGATGAAATTTACACAATCTACAAAAAATACAGTTAATACACAACTTATTAAATTATTAACCAATGGTAAATAATTTAATTTAAAAATTTAATACATATAATTTAATACATATAATTTAATACATATACTTCAATAAATATTATGAATTTTATACACAATTTAATATGTGTATATTGATTTAATAATTATATATTCATTTTTATTTATTCATTTGTCATGAATATTTTAAAATTTTTGTTTTTATTTTTATTTTTCATTATAATTTTTCTTTATATTATTTTTATTTTAAATTTAAATATCAATTAGATAATAATTTATGTAAAAATCATTTTTTTTATAATATTTTATCAAAACATTTATATATTAAGAACTTTAAATTAAAATTGACAAAGATATTTGTTGAATTTATTTATTGTTTTTAATGAATAATTTGTTAAATTTATTATTTAAAATATTTGTTAAATTTATTATTTAAAATATTTTTTAATTTTTAATATTTTTAATTTTTAATTTATTTGTTAGAATATATCTTTAAATTTAATTTTAATTAATTAAATTTTTTTTATTTAACTATGAGGTGAAATTATGGCAGAATTACCAAATGCTCCATTACAAAGAATATTTAAAAAAGCTGGCGAAGCTAAAATTACTGGTGATGCAAAAGTTACTTATGCTGAAGCTGTAGAATCTTATGCCTTAGAATTAGCTGAAAAAGCTATTGCTGAAGCTAATGCTAATAAAAGAAAAACAGTTAAACCAGAAGATATTGAAGCTGTTACTAAATCAGAATAAATTGATAAATTCTTTTTATTCTCTTTTTATTCTCTTTTTATTCTCTTTTAATTATTTTTTAGATTTATATTTTTTTATTACTTTTTCTTATTACTTTTTCTTATTACTTTTTCTTACTCAACGAAGTTAAGTTAAAAAATCTAAGATTTTCTTTATTTTTTCTTATTTGTTGTGGTTTTAATTTTTACTTCTTTTTTGAATTTTTAATTTAATAAATAACTATTTCTTAGTTTTTCTTTTCTGTTGTAAAATCATTTTTTATCGAAACATTTATAAGTTACTTTTAATATAAATAATAATACTAATTTTTTAGCTTTTTTTTTACATGTTTCAATATTTTCTTTTTAATAAATTTTATTTCATTTTTAATAAGTTTTATTTTTTCTGTTATAATTTTTATTGTTAGTAAATTATTTATTGATTCATTTAAGTCTTAACTTTGGTTAAATTAAATAAATTAAATAAATTAAATGTTAAATTAAATGTTAAATTAAATGTTAAATTAAATAGCTATTAAATTAATATAAAAATCAATATTATAACAGCAGATAGTTTGTTAATAGAATATATTTGATTTATAATTTTTTTTATAAAAATGAGATTATAATCAAACTATTTGAATAATTATTATTTCAGGTTTTATTTTATGTTATTCAATAAAATGATAATAAAATGATACCTAATACTTATTTTTCTATTAAACATCTTATATGGCTGCAGTTATGATATTTGCTGATTGATGGCAAATGCCAGATGATATAGGAGGTAAATACAATGGCAAAAGCAATATATGTAAAATTCGATGTCCCAGAAGAAATAGCTGAAAAAGCAACAGAAGCATTAGAAATAGCGAAAAATACTGGAAAAGTAGCAAAAGGAACCAATGAGGTTACTAAATATATAGAAAGATCAGATGCAGCTTTAGTTTTCATAGCTGAAGATGTTGATCCTGCTGAAATTGTTGCTCACATACCACTTCTTGCTGATGAAAAAGAAGTTCCTTATGTTTACTTGCCAACTAAAGAAGCTGTTGGTGTTGCTGCTGGCTTAAAAGTAGGAACTGCATCAGCTGCTATTGTTGATGCTGGTGAAGGCGAAGCATTAGTCGCAGAAGTTGTTGAAAAAGTAGCAGAACTTAAAGAATAATTTTTTTGCTAAATAGCTATTAGTATTAATATGTGCAAATATTTAACTATTTAAGTTTAACTATTTAAGTTTAATTGTTTGACTATTTAGTTTATTTGTTTAATTGTTTGACTATTTAGTTTATTTGTTTATTTGTTTAACTATTTAGTTTATTTATTCAATTATTTAAGTATTTAAGTATTTTAATAATAGCTATTAATATATTCGGTGATTATATGGAAGACGGAACTCCAGCAGAGGTCATTGAAGTTTTAAAAAGAACAGGAATGACTGGAGAGGTAATGCAAGTGAAATGCAGAATCCTTGATGGAAGAGATAAAGGTAGAATCTTAACTAGAAATATTATGGGTCCTATTAGAAAAGGCGATATTTTAATGTTATTAGATACTATTAGGGAAGCTAAAGAAATTAGAACTCCATAGAGTTGATCTTTAGGATTCTTAATTTTTAAAAAGGTGTAGAACATGAGATTATGTTCATTCTGTAAAAAAGAAATAGAAGAAGGGACTGGTAAAATGTATGTTAAGAAAGATGGTTCAATATACTTCTTCTGTAGTAGTAAATGTGAAAAAAACATGATTAAACTTGGAAGAACTCCAAGAAAAGTAAAATGGGTTAAAGAGAATTAATTATGAGTTATTTATTAATTATTTATTAATTATTTCATATTTTATAATTTATATTTTATTATAATACTTATATAATTCGTATTTTATTATAATACTTATATAATTCATATTTTATTATAATACTTATAATTTATAATGATATAATTCTCATAATATATGGTTCATAATAATTTGTTTAAGTATTAGAGGTTTTAATATGGTTGAAAAAAGTTTTGTTATGATGAAACCTGATGCTGTTTCAAGAAGATTAATGGGTAAAATTCTTTCACGTTTTGAAGAAAAAGGTCTTAAAATAGTAGCTATTAAATTATTACAAATATCTAAAGCTTTGGCTGAAGAACATTATGGGGAACATAAAGAAAAACCATTTTTTAATAGTTTAATTGACTACATAACTTCAGCACCGTCCCTTGCTATGGTTATTGAAGGAGATGATGCAATTTCTGTTATTCGTAAAATTGTAGGTGCTACTAATCCTAAAGAAGCAGATTTAGGTACTATTCGTGGAGATTATGCTATGGATATGGGTAGGAATATTATTCATGCTTCTGATGCTCCAGAATCAGCAAAAAGGGAAATAGCCCTATTTTTCAATGAAGATGAAGTTATTGATTATGATATTTCTGATAATAGTTGGATTTATGAATAAATGAAGATATTTTAATTTATTTTAATTTATTTTAATTTATTTTAATTTATTTTAATTTATTTTAATTTATTTTAATTTATTTTAATTTATTTTAATTTATTTTATGTTTAATGTTGATAATGAAAAATTTTAATAATAAAAATCAGAGAATATGAAAATTAGATCTCCAATTGTTTCTGTTTTAGGTCATGTTGACCATGGAAAAACTACATTGTTAGATTATATACGAGGTAGTGGAATAGCTGATAATGAAGCTGGTGGAATTACTCAGCATATTGGTGCTACTGAAATTCCAATAACTACAATTAATGCTAT
>JAISIT010000288.1 GCA_031261915.1 Candidatus Methanoflexus mossambicus | reverse complement strand
TACTTAAATTTACTTAAATTTACTTAAATTTACTTAAATTTACTTAAATTTACTTAAATTTACTTAAATTTACTTAAATTTACTTAAATTTACTTAAAATTAGTTATTTTAATATTTTTTCCTTAATATTTCTTAAAACATTATCATAATTTCAATTATAATTTTTAAAACTTAATATTTATATTATTATCAAATATGTCATTAAATCATCAAATCATCAAAACATATATATTTATATGATAAAAATAAATAGTTATATGGAGGAAGATCTATGAATTCAAAATCGAATAATCTTAAAAGAACCACAATTTATATTGAATCAGAGTATCTTAAACAAATAAAATTAAAAGCGATTGAAGAAGATACTACTCAAACAAAAGTAATAAACGATTATATTGAAGAATGTCTTTTAAAAGATGAAAAAATAGAAAGTGAAAATATGAAAACTATAAAAAATTTAGAAATAGATTCAAAATTATTAAATACTATTAAACGATTAGCTAATGAAAAATCAACAAGTGTTAATGAAGTTATAAGTAATTTTCTAAAAAATGCTGTTGAAAAAGAAGAAACCAATATTGAAAAAATAAAACGTATGAGTATAAACCATCAAATGCCATTTTATGATGAAATAATAAATGATCCAGATAGTGCTAGTTTAAATGATATAATTGGTATTGGAGATATTAATTATGAAATAGATCCTATCGAATTAAAGGATAATATTCATTTTAGATTTTAAGGTATTTTGGTGTGAGTATGATTATGTTGGATACGAGTTATATTATTAGTCTTTATCTTCCAAAAAATAAATTTCATGAGAAAGCTAAAAAAATAGAGAAAAAAATAGAAAATGAAGATAAAATAGTGACTAAAATGACAATATATGAAACTTTAACAGTTTTAAGAAAATTAAATCAAAATGATTCTAAATTAAAAAAAGTATACGAATCTATGCTAAAAATGATAATTATTGATGATTATTATATTCATGAAAATGCATTAACAAAAACATTAACTAATAATATTGGATTTTTTGATAATTTGTCTTATGTTGTTATGAAAAATAATGGAATAAAAGAAATTGCAAGTTTTGATACGGATTTTGATATTTTTAAAGATATTAAACGGATATTTTGAGTTAAAAAATAATAATAAAAAGATTAAAAAGAGTAAATGAGTAATAATGAGTAATATGGCTAAGAATAGTAATAATAATAAATAATAAGTAATAATAATTAATAATAAGTAATATTAAGAATAATAAATTATTAATTTAATTATTCTTCCATTCTGAATCTATTTATGACAAAATTTGTATCAAGGGATAAAATGAATGATGCTGCTTTAGGACCTTGTTTTTGTCCTAAAATTATTTTATAAATCGCTTGAAACGCTTTTTGTGGTTTTAATTCATATTTATGTATTATTTCATACATTTCATCATTGAAAACTGTTGCATCATTAAATTCTTTAGAGTCTAATAAATCAGCTAAGTCTTTTAAGAATGCTTTTTGTTCATCAGATAGTTCTAATCTTGGTATTTTTTTCATTACTTGGAATTTGACAAATTTAGGAGCATAAAGTTCTAACCAATTAACAACATTATCAACTCTTTCTTTAAATTGCTCTAATTGACTAACAGTTAAGTCTTCAAACCTTTTATTTTTAAATGATTTCGTTAATTGTGAATTTTTCTTTAAAAGAGCAAATATTTTCTCTAAATCATTTCCAACAATTTGATATGCAACAGTTAAAAATCTATATGGTGGTCTAAATGGTAAAGATGTATTTTTATTATCTTTTTCATTATTATCATCATTATCCGTATCTTTTTTAATTTTAGCTATTTCATAGATTTTTTTAAACTTCTTTTCTTCTTTTTCTGATGGTGCTTCCTCTTCATCATAGTAAACTTTTTCAACAGTATCAAATTGATCAATAAAATCTAAAAATTGCATTTTTGGTGAAAAATCTTTATGTTTCATTGGTTTACTTCTAAATATAAAGTAATTTAAACTTTCAGCAGGTCCAATAGCTAACCATTGTTTTGGAGTGAAAAATACTCCTTTAGATTTGCTCATTGCATCTCCATCAAGAGTAATCCATTCATAAGGGACAGGATAAGGTGCATCATAGTTAAAAATCTCTTTTGAGATTATACTACTTACATCATAGGATCCACCACTTGCGGCATGGTCTTTTCCAAATGGTTCGCATGTAACACCAAATATTTTCCATCTTGCTGCCCATTCAACACGCCAAGTTAATTTGCCGTTGCCAGATTTAATGTCCATTTGCCCATCAAAACCACAGTCGCAGTTATATTTAACAATATCCTCCTCAAAGTCGTAGGCATGAGTGGTATTTACTCGTCCACATTTTTCACATATTGGGTTGTATGGAAGCCAATCATCAGCTAAAGGGTGTTCACGGTATTGGTTGAATATTTCACGAATTCTTTCCACATTTTTAAAAGCTATTCTTATGTATTCGTCGTATTTTCCACTTTTATACATTTCAAATCCAGAGTAAGGTGTAAGTTCAATACCAAAATCATCTAATACTTCAAAAAGTGGTTTTTCAAAGTGTTCAACAAAACTACTACAACATCCATCTGGACAAGGAATATTAGAGTATGGCATTCCAAGATATTGGTCATAGTCTTCAGGTAAAGGATAAGGAACTTTTCTAAGTGGATCGTGGTCATCTGCTATCCAAATTGTTTGCGCATCGGCTCCTAATTCTTTAAGTTTAGCTCCTACAGCATTAGCTATGAATACATCGCAGGAATTTCCAATATGTATAGAACCAGATATTGAGGTTCCACTTGCAATCACATGTTTTTCTACATCTCTTTCATTTAATTCGTTAGCTATTTTTTCTATCCAATGTTGCATTAGCACACCTAATTGTTAATTATTTCTTAAAATATGAGAATATAACTTAAATAAATTTATTTAATCATGATTTATTTAATTATTTTATAATTATAATTTAATCATGAATTTATTTAATATTTATGAGTTAATAATTACTTTATTTAATGATTATAATTTAATTATTAGTTTATTTGATGATTATAATTTAATTATTAGTTTATTTTATATTAAATTACTTATATTGATTTATTTTATTTTTAAATTTATATTTAATTGATTATTTATTTAAATATTATTTATATTCATTCATTTTCGTGATTTAATATATGAATATAAAATTTAATGCATATAATAAATCTAATCTTTGATAAATTTAATTTTATTGATAATAAATTAATAAAATATTAAATAATGTTATAATTATATAATATATTAAAATTATAATAAATTTATATATTTATTTTTAAATTTAATAAATATTTCTAATAATATAAGTAATAATACAAATAATAATAAATGTATTACTAAATATTTTAAATTAAATGAAATATTAAATGAAATATTAACTGATAATAATCAATATGATAAAATAATCAATGGAAACATGATAAAATGAATGAATATGATGAAAATAATTTTAAAAACAATGAAAATAGTAAAAATAATGATAAAATAGATAAAGATTTAAAAAATAATGATGAAATTGATAAAAATTTAAAGAATAAAAGATTAAAAGATATTAAAGCACTTTTGTATGGATTATCAATAGCTGATAGCTTAGGAGTTCCAGTAGAGTTTTTATCTCGAGATATAATTAGAAAAAATCCAGTTACCGACATGATAGGGTATGGAACATATAATTTGCCTCCTGGAAGTTTTTCTGATGATAGTTCTTTGAGTTTTGCAACTGTAGAATCTTTAATAAATGGATATAATCTTGAAGAAATAGCTGAAAACTTTAAAAAATGGTTATTTGAAAGTTGGTGGACACCATTTGATAAAACTTTTGATGTTGGTAATACTACGGCTATGTCTATTGAAAAAATGGCTGATGGAATGCAAATAGAATTATGTGGGGGAATTGGCGAACATGACAATGGAAATGGTTCTCTTATGCGAATAGCACCTTTAATATTTTTTATTGAAGATATGAATTTAGAAAAAAGGTTTAAAATTGTTAAAGAAGTATCATCCCTTACTCATAGACATTTTCGTTCAATAATTTCCTGTTTTTATTATATTGAATATTTATTAGGGTTATTGGAAGGAAAAAATAAATTTGAAATATATGAAGAACTTCAAACTAAGTTTTATAAAGAATTATCTTATTTGATTGATAATGAAGAAGAATATAATGAAATAAATCATTTAAAAAGGATTTTAGATGATGATATTTATGAATTTGATGAAGACGAAATTAGAAGTGGTGGATATGTAATATCATCTCTTGAAGCAAGTTTGTGGTGTTTTTTAAATTCAAATTCTTACAGTGAAGCGGTTTTAAAAGCTATTAATTTAGGTGAGGATACTGATACAGTAGGGGCGATAACAGGAGCAATAGCTGGTATTTATTATGGATTCGATGATATTCCAGATAAATGGATAAAAGGAATAGTTAAAAGTAAAAAAATTGATGATTTAGCAGTTAGATACTTTAAAAGCTTAGAATAGTCACAATATCTATTTTTAATGATATTAAATTGATATTAATTAAATTTATAACTCTTTGAATTAATTTATGGCTATATGAATTAATTTATAATTTTATAAATTTTTAATAGTTTCATGATATTTTATAGATTTAATTAATCCCACAGGTCCAGTCATCATAACATCCCCTGCAGGAACAGCATTATAATAATCAAAAGCAGTGTTTTCAATTAAATTTCGGTTTGGTCCAGTCACAATAACTTTTTCTAATTTAGATATTGGATTTAAAACATGTGCTCCATGTCCATAGTTTTCATGGACTTCTTCATGGGTTAAACTACCGTCAACTAATTTATTAATTAAATTAGTGAGTGTTTCTCCAGTTTCATCCTTTAACATGGATGTATGATGTTCAAAAACTCCTTGAATTAATCCATTTTCAATGGATGTTGCCATAGTATGTCCATTTCCAATATCTAAAACAACAAAGCTATTAAATTGTTTTATGTATTCATCTTCCATTGCACCACATATTGATGCAAATTTAGAATCCATAATTATGTATTTTTTATCTGCAATATCTTTTAATTTATTTTCAACTGTTTTCATCCTTGTAAAATATTCAGGAATATTTTTAGTAAATGCAAATTCCTCAACAGCTATGGGTTTATTTAATTTTTCTCTTATTTTTTCAAAACGAAAATCTCTATCTCCCATATTTTCATTATAACCATGATCTTGGAGTGCAATAGCTACATATTCATAATTTAAATTAATTTCATATTTGGCTATTGTTTCATTTATTTCATTTAAATCAAAATCTTTTAAAGTTAATTTAAAATAATTAGAAAATTTATTTTTGTTATTTTCATTGATTTTATTATTATCATTAGTTTTAGTATTTTCATTGCTTTTTGTAGTATTATTTACAATTTCAATGCCAATATCTTTTACTTGATTTAAATCGTCTCGAACTGTCTTTGCAGGATTAGTTTCCATAGCTATTTTGTAACCATTTTTGATTTTATCAATAATAGCATTTTTAATTTTTCCTCCACCCATTATTTCCCCATCAAAATAAATATTATTGTTAATTTTTTTAATTTTTTCAACCATTATGACTGATGGTGAAGGTAGAACTAATTTAATTGAATTTTCAATGTTTTTATTGCTGTCATAAATCATTATGTCTTGTGTTCCAGCACCAATATCAATAGCTAAACATTTCATATTAAAACCATTAATTGAATTTGAATAAGATATAAACTTAACTAATATTAATTAAAGTTGAATAATAAGATAAATAGTAATAGTAATAATAATAGTAATAGTAATAATAATAGTAATAATAATAGTAATAATAATAGTAATAGTAATAATAATAGTAATAATAATAGTAATAATAATAGTAATAATAATAGTAATAATAATAGTAATAATAATAGTAATAATAATAGTAATAATAATAGTAATAATGATAATTAACGTTGAATAATAATAACTAAAAGTAATGAATAATCTATAAAATTGAATAAATCTAAATTATTTATTATAGAATTCATTCATTCTTTTTTTAGCTTCTTCGTAAGTTGGAATATTTGTTTGACAACCTAATTTTTCAACAATGAATGATGAAACTGAAGAAGCAAATTTTGCAGAGTTTTCTAATGATTTTCCATTTAAATATTCTCTGAAAAATCCAGCTCTAAATGAATCACCAGCTCCTGTTGGGTCTGCTGCAGGTTTAACTATTGCATCAATGTTTATTTGTGAATCATAATCATCATAGATAATAGAACCTTTTTCTCCCATGGTTTTAATAATTGTTTTAGGTCCTAAATCTATTAAAGAGTTAATATTTAAATTTAATCTCTTTAAAATGCTATTAATCTCAAATTGATTTCCAAATAAGATATCAACATTTTTAAGAAGAGAATTAAGATTTTCATCAGGATATGTATGTAAATCTTGACCTGGATCAAATGAAACAAATTTATTATATTCTTTAGCTATTTTAGAAACACGATAATTAAAATCTGGATCTCCAGTTGCAAGATGAATAGTTTCATAGTTTTTAATAGCTTCTTCATCTACAGGAGTATTTTTAAACTCACTACTAGCACCCCAATAGAAATAGCTAACTTGATCGTTGTTAGAATCTGTGTGAACAAATGCTGTAGAAGTATTTTCATCTTTAACATGAATTAAATAGTCCAAATCAATATTTAAATTTTCCATAGAAAGTTTGTATTTACTATGTAAAAAGTCATCTCCAACAGCAGAAAGTAGGGAAGTATTTAATCCTAATTTTGAAGCAACAACAGCTACATTTGCTGCTGCTCCCCCATGTAAGTTTTTCATCTCTTCTATTGTTGCGGAGCTATTTGGTTTAGGAAACTCATTAATTTTAATTATATAATCAAATGCAGTATGCCCAATAGATAGTAAATCATTTTTTTTAGTCAAATAATCACCTTAAATTTTTATAATGCTTTAAAATTTAAATTTAAACTTATTTAAACTTATTTAAATCTATTTAAAATTATTTAAAGACATTTGAATTTATTCAAATTTATTAATTTTATATTAAATTCTTTATGAAATATTTCATGAAATATAATACTTTGTAATATATTAAGTTCTAAACTATAACTCAAAATATCTTAAAAATATTTAATTTTAAGATTATAATTTGTTAAAATAAATTTATAAAAGTATTTATTAATTTTTATCAATAAATAGCATAATTATTAAAAATAATTAATAAAATAATATTTTAATGACATAATTACAATTATATTTTAATTGGAGTAAAACCCTGTTCTTTTATAATATCCATTCCATTATTTAGAATGTAATCAATAAATAAATGAATATAAATATTTTTTATAAGATTGTAATTATTAATTTTATTATATTCCTTAAATTCATTAGAATTATTAAATTCATTAGAATTATTAAATTCATTAAAAGTATTGAAAGTATTAGAAACAACAAGACTTAAAACATGTTCGGTCTGATTTTTTAAAAGGTTATTTCCTTTGAAAAAGCTTTGATTAAGGAAAGTATAAATATTTTTGGAATTTTGAACAATTTTATATGCATCATATTGTGATTTAACTTCTTTAATGATTTGAACTGAAATATTATTGTCTTCAAGAGTTTGCCATGCAAGACGCTCGGCTGAACCACTTACAGATATAAATTTAAGATTTTCTAAGTCTTTAATATTTTTTATTTGAAAATTATTTTTAGAGTTAGAAATCAATGATAATGAATCATAAGCTATTGGAATAAATTCTAAATCGTTTTGAAAAGCTATTAATGGATCATCTAAAGCTAAAATATCTGCAAAATTTTTTTTAAAAATATTTAAAGCAGTAAAATTGTCTGTAGTAAAAAAAGAAAAGGATATATTATATTTATCAAAAATTTCGGCATTTATATTATTAATACTCATGTCATTTAATCCATTTATTTCAATAAATTCTTTTAATCCATTAACTTTTTTTAATTCATTAACTTTTTTTATATTTTTAGAATTTAGATCATTTTTTAAGTTATTGCTTGGATTATGAGCTAAATATTCTTTAAAATTATTACTTAGATATTCTAAGAGCCCTAAAACAATTGGTCCACCATAAACATTTATTTTATTATCTTGTGAAACTCTATTCTCATAGTTATGATAAACATTTAAAAAATTTCTTCCTTTTTCAGTTAATTCTGATCCTCTTGCGCTTGATTGTATTAATTTAAATCCTAAATTATTTTCCGCAGTTTTTATTCTACGATGCAAAACTGGAGGAGCTATATTTAATTTAATGGCTGTTTTCCTTTTAGAAAAATTTTTTGATAGAATTTCAAGTGATTTAAATAGCTTATAGTCATAAAAATGTCCATTAATTTCTATTCCAATTTTAGGATTTAATTTCATTTAATCACAACTTAATTTTTTATTAAACATAATGAATTGACATTGAATTGATAATGATATATAATAATAGTAATAATAATAGTAATCGTAATAATAGTAATAGTAATAATGGTAAGTAATAATAATAATAATAATAATAATAATAATAATAATAATAATAAATATTTTTATTAAATATATTTTAATATGATTTAACATGATTAATATCAATACATTTAAATACTAATAAAAATAGAAATAATATCAATGCATATAAATTTATATATAGATTTTTTTATTTATTAATTAAATTTTGTTAGATATTGAATTGGATATATTAAATACTGATTTTATTTTTTATTTAATTACTATTTTTTAAATATTTACTATTTTTTAAATACTAATTTTATTTTAAAATATTAATATTTTATATTGATATATTGATTTTTCTATTTATAGTTAATTTTTAATTGGTTTATGAAAATTTATTGTTATTCATTTATTGCATTTAAAAACTTGTATTTTTAAAATTAAAAATTTAAAATTTAAAATACAACTTAAACGTGATAAAATGTTTGAAAATAGTTACAATAATAGACAAGAAGAATTTCAAGTACCTGTAGAAATTGGCACAGAATACGATGTTAAAATCGAAGATCAAGGAAAAACTGGCGACGGTATTGCAAGAATTGAAGGCTATGTTATTTTTGTCCCTGGAACAGAAGTAGGACAAGAAGTCAAAGTCAAAATCAATGCAACCCGTAGAAAATTCGGTTTTGCTGAAAAAGTAGAATAGAAAAATTTTTTTCTATTTTACATTTTTATTTATTTTTTTATTTTATTTAATTCTTATTTTATACTTATTCTCTGTATTGTCTTTTTATATTTATTCTCTCTATTTAATTCTTATTTTATACTTATTCTCTGCATTGATCTTATTTTATGCTTATTTCATTTATTTGATCATTATTTAATAGCTATTTTTACTTCATTCCTGTTTTATTAATTTTCTTTTTATTTAACTTATATTTTAAATTGAAATATTTAAAAGTAATGAAAATAAATTATTTTTATGATTAATCAAATTCAAAAAAAACTTATAACGCATGTTAAAAAGACTAATTTGGATAAAAAATTAATAAATGTCATATTAACGCATGTTTACATATATAAATCAAAAAAAAACAGATTATTTAAGACTTAAAAAATATAAAGAAAAAGAAATACTCTTAGTAATAGTATTAGATTCTTATTCAGTCCGTCCATAGCTTAAATCTAAGAGAAACATGTAAATATATAAACATTGACTTAATATGTTTTTAAATACTCACCTAAACTAAACCCCATAGAACAAGTATGAAAAACAATAAAAAAAGAATTATCTTTTGAATTCATTATAAATGAAGAATTTTTAATAGAAAATTTTGAAAAATTATTCTATGAAATCATTGATAAAAAGTTATTTGTTGAAAAATGGATAGATAAATTCATATTTGATAAATATAAAGACTTATTAATCGCAGAAATGTCTAAAATGTAGTTTTTACAATTTAAATTAAAAATAATAAATTTATTAAATTTATTAAATTTATTAAATTTATTTTTAAATGCATTGATTTAAAATATAATTAAGATAAATTTTATAACAAATTTAAAAGCTAAAAACAATAACAAAACCCAAATTAATAACTAAAATGGAGTTATAATGAATGATAATTAATAATAACTTAATTATGAAATTATTATAAATTGAATTATAAAATAAAGTATAGTGATTAAATGAAATACAAAAAAATTGGAGATATATTAATTTTAGATAAATATAATCAAAATGATAATAATATTGAAGAATTAGTTAAAATTCATAAGGTTAAAACCATAATAAAACTTAATTTTATCCATGGACAAAAAAGAGTTCCAAATTTTAAAATATTATATGGAAACGAAACTGAAACAATCCATAAAGAAAACGGATGTTATTTTAAATTAGATTTAAAAAAAGTAATGTGGTCAAAAGGAAATGTTAATGAACGATTAAGAATCGCTAAACTTGTAAATGATAATGAAATAATTTTAGACATGTTTGCAGGAATTGGTTACTTTTCTATTCCAATAGCTGTCCATTCAAATCCAAAAACAATTTATTCAATAGAAATTAATCCAGATTCATATTATTATTTAAATAAAAACATTGAATTAAATAATATTAATAAAATTAAAAATATTAGTAAAAATAATATTAGTAAAAATAATATTAATAGAAATAATATTAATAGAGATAATATTAATAGAGATAATATTAATAGAGATAATATTAATAGAGATAATATTAATAGAAATAATATTAATAGAGATAATATTAATAGAAATAATATTAATAGAGATAATATTAATAGAAATAA
>JAISIT010000269.1 GCA_031261915.1 Candidatus Methanoflexus mossambicus | reverse complement strand
TTATTTCTTTATTTTTTTTATTTCTTTATTTTTTTTATTTCTTTATTTTTTTTATTTCTTTATTTTTTTTATTTCTTTATTTTTTTTAAATTATAATAGATATTATTTACTTTTTTTTTTAAATTATAATAGATATTATTTACTTTTTTTTTTAAATTATGATAGATAATAACAAGCATAAAAATGAAAACAAGCATAAAAATGGAATTACACTTAAGGATTTAGGTGAAAAAAAATTAGTTTCACGAATTATTAAGAGAAATAATGAATTTTTTCTTTCCAATGGATTTAAAAATAGCTATTTAAGTTTTTTAAATCATAATCTTTTAGATATTAATGGGGATGATGCTGCGGTTATTGATTTAGGTGATTTTTTCATAACTGTGAGTTCTGATACTTTAATTGAAAAAAATCACTTTCCAAAAGGAATGTCTTATTTTCAAATGGGTTGGAAGTCGGTTGTTGTTAATTTTAGTGATTTAAATGCCATGAATTCAAAACCATTGGCATTATTAATTAATATATCTCTTCCAAGTATCTTAAATATAGATGATTTTGATGAACTCATTGATGGAATAATGGCTGCTTCTTTAAAATATAATTTACCTTTAATTGGTGGAGATACAAATCAATCAGAGGAAATAATTATTTCTGGAACTGCAATAGGTATAAATAAAAAAGAAAGTAATGATTCATCTTATAATTCTATTTTTTACAAATATGGTTTTAATGTTGATGATTTAATAGCTATTAATGGTTTTTTAGGTTTAGCAGCTATTGGATTTTTGATATTAAATTCTAAAAAAGATTTAGATGATATTAAACATGATTTAAATAGCTTAGGTATTGAAGAAAAATTTATTTCAATGTGTATGGCTGCGGTTTTTCAACCAAATGCTAATACTCATTGGCCTGATGAAAAAGATGTTTTATCTGCAACGGATATTACTGATGGATTAGCCAGTGAGCTTCATGAAATGCGAATAGCTAATATAAATCATTGTTTAAAAAATAATAATCAGAATAATGATAATTTGCATGATAAAAGCTTTAATGATTTTGGATTTTTAATTTATGAAGAAAACATTCCGTATATTGATGAAATTAAACAAATAGCTAAGTTTTTTAATAAAAATTATTTGGATTTAATTTTTAATTTTGGTGAAGATTTTAATCTTATTTTCATTATTAAAAAAGATTACAATGATTTTAGTAAAAATATCACTGAATTTAGTAAAAACATTAACGATATTAATAAAAATGATAATTTATTTGCTAAAATTAAGATTATTGGGCAAGTAACTAATACAAATAAAATTGAATTAAAATTAAAAGATAATGCCATTATGGAACTAAATTCTAAAGGATTTCAACATTTCAATAACTCCAATTAATTTATAATTAATAAAATTAAATTCATACTTTCAAAATCAAATTACTGAAGCAATATTAATTTTAATGATAAAATAACTAAATTAAATTTTAAGACATTTTAAGATATTTTTTATTTTATATGAACCAGTAAAAATTTAAAATGTCTCATAACTAATTATAAAAAATTTATTCATAGATTAAAAAAAGATTAAGTAGTTAAATTTTTACTATCTATTGATAATTTTATATTTTGCTTATTTTTTGATTATGGGATTATTTATTCTTATTTTGTTTATTTTATGTTCATTGGTGCTTTTTTTCATTTGTCTTAAAATGTTATATAAAAAAACAAAAGGTTTAAATATGAAAAAAAATAATATGTATTTTGAACATTATAAAGAATTCTAAATATATTAATCAAATTTAATATTGATTATTTTGTTTTATTTTTAAAATATTTATCTTAAAACAAGTTTATTTTGAAAATAACATTATAATCTACCATAACATTAGTTATGATATGATTTTATCTAAAATATTTTTTAGAATTTTCATGTTCATGAATTTATTTATTAAAAAATTCAGTAAAAAAGTTTTCTTAATTAAATAGTCTTTATTTGGAATTTATTAGTATTTATTTGATATTTATTGATATTTTTATTTAATATTATGGGTTTATTATAATTAATTTTAGTAAATAAGATAATATTATTAATTTTTATAATATTAAATCTCTAATATTGAGTTCTATCTCATTTAATATCAAATATGGATAATAATGATAATAAAGCTATTAATAGAGGTTAAAATATGAAAAATGTAAATATAATAATTTCAGTAATAATTGTATTGTGTATTGCAACTGGTGTAACTGCTTATGGATTATTATCTCCTGATGATAATGCGATAACAAACACTCTCCAAGGAATGAATATAGCTAGTGATTCTGGTGGTTCTGGTAGTGGTTCTGGTTCTGGATCTAACAATGGGTCTGTTCAAACAGGAACAAATGGTGGTAGTGGTTCTTCTGGTGGTTCTGGTAGTGGTAGTGGTTCTTCTGGTGGTTCTGGTAGTGGTTCTGATGTGGTTCATGATGGAATGGCAAAAAGTGAAGCAAAATCAATTGCAAATGAACATATTTCAGAAAAAGGTGCTACTGCAGGAGATCCTTATTGGGATTCAGCTAATGCTCAATGGATTGTTCCAGTATTAGATGCAAATGGAAATACAATTTCTGCAATTTCTGTAGATCCTCAAACAGGTCGTACTGGTCAAGCTTAGTTTTATTTACTTAGTTTTATTTACTTAATTAAATATTTTTATTATTATTTTTTCTTATTTTTTCTTATTTTTTTAAAATTTTATTTTTTCTTATTTTTTATAAATCAACGATATATTTATATATTAAAAAAATCTTATAGTTTACTACTGTTTTTATAATTAATTATATGATTTAATTATATGAGTTATCATATGATTTAAAATTCCATATATTTGTTATATTTATTATATTACTGTAATGATATATGGGCCGGTAGCCTAGTCTGGATAGGGCGTTGGACTTCTAATCCAAAGGTCGAGGGTTCAAATCCCTCTCGGTCCGTTTTTTAATTAATTTTTTTTTTAATTAATTTTATTTAATCTAAATTAAAAATATTAAATTAAAGGTGTTTTTATGAGTGTTAATAAAAAAATTTACGAAAGTAGAAGAAAACAATCAATAGGAGATAAAACTGCTAAATTGTTAATTGAACAAATTGGGCATGAGTTATATAATCATAATTTATATAGAACTTTTGCAAATTATTTTGCTACTAAAGGTTTAAATAAATTAGAAGAATATTATATTAAAAGAGCTAATGAAGAAATCGATCATCATACTTGGATTGTTGATAGATTAAACTATGCTGATGTTTTATATTCCTATCCTGCTGTTGATCCTGTTGAAGTTGATATTAAAGATGAGTATGAAACCTTTGTTTTAACTTTAGATAAAGAAATTGAAACTACTCAATTAATTTATGGAATTGTAGCTGCTGCTCAAGAAGAAAATGATTGGGAAACTTTCAATTGGTTACAAGATACTTTAGTCAATGAACAAACCGAAGAAGAGCATATTAGTAGAAAATTCTTAAAAGTAGCTGAACAAGATACTGATTGGATTGCTAAAGAAGAATACATCTTAGATGCTTACAATGCAGGGGATTCAGAAGAAGAATAAAAATTTAATATTTATTTTAAAATAATCATATATTATTTTAAATAATTTAATTATTTATATTTCTTTATTTTTTATATTAATTTTTATTTTCTTATATTTTTTTATTTTTTTAGATCTCTATTATTTTTTTAGATCTTTAGTTCTTGTTTGGGCTTGTAGCCTAGTCTGGAAGGGCGTTAGACTCCTAATCTAAAGATCGAGGGTTCAAATCCCTCCAAGTCCGTCCATTCTTATTTGTATTTGTTATATTTATTTATATTTATTTATTATATTTATATTTCCTTATAGTTTTATTAATAACTATATTTTAGTATTTTATAATATAGTTATCATATTTTTATTTAAGTCACTTGCCGGGGTGGCTCAGCTGGTTAGAGCGCACGGCTCATAGGGTATTTAGTAGTGCTCGCTCTGTATCTGGGATACCGTGAGGCCGCGGGTTCGAATCCCGCTCCCGGCATTTTTCCCAGAATATTGTTTCTATTTCTTGTTTTGTTTTTTACTCTTTAACTTTCATATTCTCTTTTTTGAGTCATATTCTATCTTTTTATAGTATTATATAGTATTATTTTTTTATTATTCTTTTCTATTTTTTTTAATATTTATTTGTCTTATTTGAGCTTTTTTTATCTATTTTTTAATTTTTCAAAAAATTTATTAAATATTAATTGAAAATATTTGTAATGGTTAATTGATAATAATTATTATTTATATATTTAATTTAAATTAAGATATGAATTAAGATATGAATTAAGATATGAATTATATAAATTAATATAAACTGATGTTATTTTGATAGTTATTTATTATTTTGATAATTAATTATATGTAAAAATAAATGTGGTGAAGAATGAAAGTAGGAGTGATAGGAGCAGGAAGTTTTGGAACTGCAATAGCTCAGATAATTGCAGAAAACATTGATGAAGTTGTTTTATATTCTCGAAGAGAGAAAATAGCTAAAAACATTAATAATTATTCATATAACTTTGATTATTATCCTAACACTAAATTAAATAAAAATATTAAAGGAACTACGAGTTATAATGATTTAATTGATTGCAAAGTGATTTTTATATCTGTTCCTTCTTCTGTATTTAGAGAAACAATAATTGCTATGAAAGAGGCAAATATAAATAATTCTATTATTGTAACTGCTTCTAAAGGTATTGAATCTAATTCATTAGCTACTATGGGTAAAATAATTGAAGAAAATTATGATGATAGTTATGTTGTAATTTCTGGACCTAATTTTGCTTCTGAAATTATTTTAAATCTAGCAACAGCTACAAACATTGCTTCTAAGTCTAAAGAAAATCTTAAAACAGTTAAAAATATTTTAGAAACTGAATCATTCAAAGTAAAAACTATTGATGATGTTGTAGGTCTTGAATACTGTGGAGTTATTAAAAATATAAATGCTATTGCTTTTGGAATCTGTGAAGGTATGAAAATTAATGAAAATGGACGTTATTCTGTTTTAACTAAGGGCTTCAATGAAACTAAAGAAATAATCCAAAAAATTGGTGGTAAACAATCAACTTTAGATAATTTTTGTGGATTTGGAGATCTTATACTCACATCTATTTCAAAAGAAAGTAGAAATCACACTTTAGGTTTATTATATGGTCAAAAATTGATTATTGATGAGAAATCATCAGGTGTTGTTTTTGAGGGTAAAAATTCTATTATGGCTATTAAAACAATTTGTGATAAAAACAATATTCAAAGTGAAGTTGTTAATTTTGTTTACGATGTTTTAGTCAATCAAAAACCTCCTAAACTTGCTTTTAAATGTTTATGGGATAATATTGTTTAATTTATATTTTTATAAATTAATGCATATTATTATAAATTGAGTTTAATTTATAAATTTTAATATTTAATTTATAAATTTTAGATATTTAATTCATAAACTTTAATAATTATAAAATTAAAAAATTTAATCATGATAGGAATTATATTGTCTGCTGGAACTGGAACTAGATTACGACCACTCACTGAAAGTATTCCAAAAACACTTTTAGAAATTGATAATATTACAATAATTGAAAGAATGGTTAAAAATTTATTTGATAATGGTGTTGATAAGTTTATTTTTGTTGTTGGACATTTTAAAGAAAAAGTAATTGATTTTAAAGAAGTTTTGGAGGATAAATATCCAATAACTATTAATATAATTGAAAATAATCAATATTCAACAACTAATACTTCCGTTTCAACTTATCTTGCTACAAAAGATTTAGATGATGATTTTATATTAATTAATGGAGATAATATTGTTGATCCAAAGATTATAACAAATTTAATAAAAACAAATAATACTGCACTTGTAATTGATAATTCTAAGGATTTAAATGAAGAATCATTTAAAGTAATAATTGATAATAATGTTGTTGTTGATATTGGTAAGGGATTAGATATTTCAAAGTCAAGTGGAGAATTTATAGGTTTATCTAAGGTTATAAAAGAAGATACATTATTATTTAATGAAATTCTTAAACGACTATTGGATGATGATCCTCAAAATTATTATGATTTAACATATAAACAATTAAGCACTTTAACAGATTTTGATTTTTCATTTACTAATGGTTTAAAATGGACTGAAATTGATGACTTTAATGATTGGAAAATAGCTCAAAAATTAGTTAAGGACTTTGATAAAATAACTTTTCAATAATTTAACACTTTTATTTTTCATAACTGATTTTAATAATTCTTTTATTTTAATAAATTCAATTCTTTTAGTTTATTAAATGCTTTTAACAATGATTATAATTCTATTTCCAGTGTCATAGTATGAATGTGTTGTTATGTTTAAAAAATTTGTCAAATCTTTAATTATTCCTTTTTATAAAGTTTTTTTTAAGTTTCTCTCAACTAAAAAAAATATTATTGTATTTGAAAGTGGAAATGGTCGTAATTATACTGGAAATCCTAAATATGTCTATGAATATATTTTAGATAATGTTGATACAGATAAATATAAATTGATTTGGTCACTTGAAGATCTTTCAATAGATATTCCAGGAAAAGTTATTAAAGTAAAAAAAAACAGGATCAAATATTTTTATTTTACAGCTATTGCTCAATATTGGGTTTTTGATACTCGCCCTCCAATTCATTTACTTAAAAAAGATTCTTGTATTTTTATTCAGACATGGCATGGAACTCCCCTTAAAAAATTAGGTTTAGACATGGAAATGGTGAATATGGGAACTCAAACCAATATTGAAGAATATAAACATCTTTTTGAAGAGAATTCTAAACATTGGGATGTTTTATTGTCTCAAAATCCATATTCCTCTAAAATATTTAAAAGGGCCTTTAATTTCAACGGAAAAATGCTTGAAATAGCTTATCCACGTAACGATATTTTAACCACAGGAAATTCTGAAGAATTCATTGAGGAATTAAAAAATAGCTTAAATTTACCTAAAAATAAAAAAATTATATTATATGCTCCTACTTGGAGAGATAATGAGTTTTATAAAAATGGGGATTACAAATTTGTTACAGAAATTGACTTTAAACTATTAGAAAAAGAATTAAGTGATGAATATTGTATAATTGTCAAATATCATTATCTTATTAAAGAAAAAGAAAACTGGGAAGATTTCAATAACTTTGTTTTTGTTGCTAATGATTTAACTGATATTCAACTACTTTATTTGGCTTCCGATATTTTACTTACTGATTATTCTTCAGTCATGTTTGATTATTCAATATTAAAACGCCCTATAATATTTTATACTTATGATTTAGAGAATTATAAAGAAAATATTAGAGATTTTTATTTTAACATGGAAAATAATGTTCCAGGTCCACTGATTAAAGACAATAATGATTTAATAAATTATTTTAAAAATTTTAATGAAGATGCATATTTTAATGAGTTTGGAGATAAATATCAGGAATTTATTGACAAATTTATTCCATGGGATGATGGTAATTCATCTAAAATGCTTGTTGATTTTATGGATTTAAATTTATGAACTTTATATTTAATTTATTCTTAAAAATTTAAAATATATAGTGATATTATGAAATATTTTGCTTATATTCTATTCAATTTTTTTTATCATATTTATTATTATGTTTTATATTTATATCCAGTTAAAAATCAGATATTAGCTATTTGTACTCATGATAAAAGCTCTGATGGAAATATTGAAGCTACTATATCTTTTTTTGAATCTAACAATAATAAAGTAGATAATAAAGTAGATAATAAAATAAACAATAGGATAAATAATAAAATAAACAATAAGTTGAATGTTAAAAGAATTTTAAAAGATGATTACCAATTTAATCTTCATTTTAATCATAATAATCCGTTTATTGTCTTAAAAAAAATTCTAAAATTCTTTATTTTTGCTCCATATTCAATTGCAAGGTCTAAAATTATTTTAATGGATAATATTTTTCTTCCATTTGCGTATACAAAGTTTAAAAATAATCAACAAATTGTTCAACTATGGCATAGTAGTGGAACCATAAAAAAATTCGCTTTAGATAGTGAAACTGGAAAAATAAAAGAATTAGCTCAAAAATCTTCCTCTAAAACCACTCATTTAATAGTAGAATCTGAGGAAATGATTCCATATTTTAAATCTGCTTTTGGTGTATCTAATGATAAAATTTATGATATAGGAACTCCGAGAACTGATTTTTTTCATGATGATATTTATTTAAAAAATAAAAAAAAAGATTTTAATCACTATTTAACTGAAAATTTTGCACTTAATAATGATTTAAAATCTAAAAAATTTATTTTATATGCTCCTACTTTTAGAGATAATGATTTTTTAGATAAAACTGGTTTTAAACAAGTTAATAACGATATATTTGATTTATTAGAGTATCTGTCTGAAAATTGGATTATTCTCTTAAGATTGCATCCTTATATTTCTAAAAATTTCAATATTTCTAATTTAAATATTAATGATAAATTTAAAAATAGAATAATTGATGTTTCAAATTATGATGGCTTAAATGCATTATTAATAGCTTCTGATTTATTAATAACTGATTATTCTTCTATAATATTTGAATATTCTCTATTAAATAAACCTATAATCTTTTATCCTTATGATTTAAAAGAATTTGAAGAATATTCAAGAGGATTTTACTTTAATTATAAAACTTTTGTTCCAGGAGAGATTTTTTTTAATATTAAAGAAATAGCTATTGAAATAAACGAAATATTTAATGAAAATAATGTTAATTCTAATGTTAGTAATGCTAATACTAATCTTAATACGAATAATAATACTAATAATAATACTAATTCTAATACTAATACTAATAATACTAATAATAATTATCTAAATTCAGTGCAAAAATTTAGAGATGTTTATATGAAAAATTCTGATGGGAATTCTAGAAAAAGACTTTTCAAGTTATTATACTGCTAATTAAATTTAGATTTGATTTATTTTTTGATTTATTTTTTGATTTATTTTCTATTTGATTCTTTTGTGATATAAATAGGGCGATTTTTTGTTTCTAAAAATGTTTTTGATAGATATTGTCCTAATATTCCAATTGAAAATAGTTGAATTCCACCAATTAAGAGTATAACTGATATTGTAGATGGCCAACCTGCAACGGCATCACCAAAAGCTAATGTTTTGATGACTATCATTATTATAAAGATGAATGCTAAAATTGAGGATATAATTCCTGCAATAGTTGAAATAGAGAGTAATGCAGTTGAAAAATCAGTTATTCCGTCTAATGAATACTTAAATAGCTTCCAAAATGACCATTTAGAATCTCCTTTTTTTCGCTGTATATTTTCATATTCTAACCATTTTGTTTTAAATCCCACCCATTGAAATATTCCCTTTGAAAAACGGTTATATTCGCTAATTTTTAATATTGCATCTTTCATATTTCTATTAAAAACACGAAAGTCCCTTGCACCACTAACTATTTCTGTTTTGGATAGTTTATTAATGAGTTTATAAAATATGTTTGAAAATAATGATCTAAAAAATGGTTCTCCCTTTCGTGTTGAACGTTTTGTTCCAACTGAATCATATTTGCCAGTTTCAAGGCATGAAATCATCTTAGGTATTAAAGATGGTGGGTCTTGTAAGTCTACATCAATAATAATGATATAATCTCCTTTTACACTCTGTAAACCTGCATAAATAGCTGATTCTTTACCAAAATTACGAGAAAATGAAATAAAATAGCTATTTTTATCAATTTTAGCTATTTCTTTTATTTTACTCAAGCTTTCATCATTAGAACCGTCATCTATAAAAATTAATTCATAATTATAGAATGACAATTTTTCATTAAGAATAGCTTTTAATTCATTGTAAAAAATTGGAATCATTTCTTCTTCATTATAACAAGGAACAACAATGCTTAAAAGTGTCATATTATCTTTAATTACTATTTTTTAGCTTTTTAGCTATTTTTTTTATAAATTTTATAAATTTTATAAATTTTATAAATTTTATATTTTATGATTTTTTTTATATTCTTTTTTATATAATATATTTAATCAATTATTTTTATACTTATTATATTTTTAATAATTTATATAAACGTTTATTAATTCTTTTTAATCTTTATTAATTCTTTTTAATTTTTATTAATTCTTTTTAAAAACAATTATTTTGCTAAAAATATAATTAATAATTATAACAATAATATTTATAATAATTTTAGAGATTAAATCATTAAATAAGAATATATCAATAAACAATACCATTAATACAGAATCTATTATCCCTGAAAATAATCTTCCTCCAACAAAAAGAGAAAATTCTTTAATAATATTCTTTTTAATACTTTTAAAAACCCATTTTCTATTTGTTATATATGCAAACACTACAGAAACAAACCATGCGAGGATATTTGAGATTAAATAATTTAAACCAATGATTTTAGCTAAAAAAAAGTAAGTTAATATGTTTACTCCTGTAGTCAACACACCAAATATTAAATATAAAATAATTTCTTGATTTAAAAGATTACTTCTAAGTTTAGAAAATTTTCTTTTTCTATTACTAAAAAGTTTCTTTATTTTCAACATAAATTTATTCCATCATTTGTTTATTGTTAACTTTTATTAGTTAGATTCATAGATTATCTGGTACTGTAAAGTTCTTGGCTCTTTTGTAAAAATAAACATGTGGGATTTGATGGAAGATAAATGTAAAAAAGTGATGTTTTTAAATAGTTTTAACAGTGTAAAATCCAACAAATCCCA
>JAISIT010000037.1 GCA_031261915.1 Candidatus Methanoflexus mossambicus | reverse complement strand
CCAAGATTGTTTACAGCTATTCCTGCAAAGAGATCTAAATATTTTTTTCCATCACAATCCCATAATTTAGTCCCTTTTCCATGAGAAATAGCTATTGGTTGCCGTCCATAAGTGTTCATTATATATTTTGGACATTCTTCGATTATTTCTTTATTATTCATTTTAAAATCCTCATTAATTTGATAATAATTATTAATATCACTAAATAAATACTCAATAATCTTTTTTATAATAATCATGATAATTATAATGATTATAATGATTATAATAACAATATTTTATAACAATAATATTATTGATTAATAAATTAATAAAATTGAAATTAATATTAAAAATAATAATATTAAAAATATTAATAATATTAATAAATAAACTAATAAAACTAATATTTCATAATGTTATTAAAATAATTATTAAAATAACTATTAAATAGCTAGTAAAATAGCTATTAAAATATATATTAAAATACTATATTAAAATAGATTTTATTAAACAAATTAAATATTTTTATTAATTATTAATAGTTTTATACAAATAATTTTATTTTTAATCATTTATATAATTTTTATTCTGAAAACAAAAATTAAATATAAAATAATAATAATTTTTAGCTATCTCTAAAACAAATAAAATGTTTCATCAATTTTAATAAAATTTTAATTAATCCTAAGGTTTTATTTAATTCTTTTATTTAAATTTTTTAATTAGTTTATTATCTAAAAGTGAATGCATCTGAGTTATTGCAACTTTATTTAATTGTATCAATCTTTCTTTTTGAGGAATTTCTTGCCTTATTAAAAGAGCATTGATTCCTTCCATATTAGAAAGAACTATTAATTGTTCTAATGTTGCATGATCTCTCATATTGCCTTTTGTTTTTGGATTAATATCTCGCCATTGTTTTGCAGTCATTCCAAATAGAGCAACATTTAATAAATCTGCTTCATCTGCATATACAAAAGATGTTTGTTCTTTAGTAATAGTTTTTGGAATTATAGTATCTTTTATTGCATCAGTATGTATGCGATAATTTATTTTGGATAATGTTCTTTGTAAATTCCATTCTTGGGATAAACGTTTTTGTTCCTCCATTTTCAAACGTTTAAATTCAATTATGAGATATAATTCAAATTCTGCTGAAATCCATGATGCGAATTTAAAAGCTATATCTGAATGAGCAAAAGTTCCTCCACCATATCTCCCTGATTTTGAAAACATTCCTATTGCATTTGTTTCCATTATCCATTTTTTAGGCGACATCCAAAAATGAGGTTTCACTGACTCGATTTTAAACTCCTCATATATGTGGGGTTTAAAATTTTGATTATTTAACTTTTCCCATAGCCCCAGATATTCTATTGTACTATATGTACGGAGCCATAAACTAATTATTTCAGAAGGATTTTTCTCATTTCTATATTTTGCAATATCAGTTAAAGAAATATAATCTTCTTTAGCATTAGACATGAGAGTTATTTCTGTACCTTTAACATTTATTGTTTCTTTTTCATTCATGTGATACTTCCAGAAATTTAATAACAAGTAATAAAAGCAATTTTAAAATATAATACTAAAATATAATCTTAAAATAATTTTAAAATATTCTTAGATATTCTTAAAAAATACAGTTATGCCAGTATATGATTTTAAATCTATTTTAAATAAATTATAATTATTTTCAAAGAGCAAATGAAAAATATTTTATGAATAAAAATAATTATAAAAATTAGGAAAATAACAGAATTATTAAACAAAAATTAAATATAGTAAATAAAATAATAATTAAAGATTTAAAAATAATAACAGATAAAAAAAAATAAACTATGTCAACTTTAGAAAATATAGCATTAGGTATTGATATTGGAGGATCGAGTGTTAAAGGAGGATTAGTAAATCTTGAATTAGGTGAATTATCTTCTAAAAAAGTTAAAATTCCAACACCAATTAAATCAAGCCCTCAAAATATTATTAAAGTAATCAAGGAAATAATCAATGATTTAAATATTGATAAAAATATCCCTGTTGGGGTTACAGTTCCAGCTCCTGTAAAAAACGATGTTATTGAATCAATGGCTAATCTTGATAGCTCTTGGGCAAATATTAACTTAAAAAAAATGATTAAAGAAGAGATAGGAATAGATGCAGCTATTTTAAATGATGCTGATGCTGCAGCATGTGCAGAACTTCAATATGGTAGAGCCTGCGGCGAAAAAGGACTTATTTTCTTATCAACTCTTGGAACAGGAATTGGAACCTCCTTAATACATAATGGAGCAGTTATTGTCAATACAGAATTTGGACATATGGATATTAATGGGATTGAGGGTGAAAAAATAGCTGCGGGGTCAATTAAAACAAAAGAAAAATTAAATTGGGATGAATGGGTAGAAAGATTACAAATTTATTATTCAGCTATTGAAAAGTTATTTTCACCTGATTTAATTCTTATTGGTGGAGCTATTTCTAAAGAACACAGAAAATTTATTCCTAAATTAAATTTAAAAACAAAAGTCTGTCCAATGAAATTAAAAGATAATGCAGAAATTATTGGAATTGGCTATTATTCAAGTAAATATAATAAAAAATAATAAAAATATGAGAAAACATGTTTTAAACCAATATGTGATAATTTATTTTGGATAATGTTCTTTGTAAATTCCACTCTTGGGATAAACGT
>JAISIT010000281.1 GCA_031261915.1 Candidatus Methanoflexus mossambicus | reverse complement strand
TTTATAGTAGGATCTGCTTCCTCAGTGTCTACAATAGTATATTTATATATATTAGTACTCTCATCTTGAATAGTTACACTAACACCAATATGCACTGCACTAAGATCAACATTTTCAATAATTTCTGAAGATCTTATCTTATTGATTAAAATGCTTAATCTATTAAGAATATTAAAAAGAGTTTCTTTTGCTGCATGATATTCTGCATTTTCTCTTATATCTCCAAAGTCTCTAGCCTTGGCAATTTCTTCTTTTAATATCTCTTTTCTCTTTTTTAGTATTTGTAATTCATTTATAAGTTTTGCTTTACCACTTTTAGTTAAAAAAAATTTCACTTTGTGATCCTTTAATATTGAAATAAAATTATTAGAAATAACTTTACCTATAAATTTATTAAATATAATTTTAAATTACATATAACTTATAATTCTACCATTTTAAAATAATATTTTACTAAACAAAATTAATTACTCACAGTTATATTTGTTTATAATGGTTTAATTTTAATAATTACTAAAACTACATTTTCAAATTTAAACAAAATACTATAAATTAGTTATAGTATTATTATAAATTACAATAAAATTTTAAAATATAGTATATCGTAGGAGCAACAAATATATACGAATCGAATCTATCAAATACACCTCCATGACCAGGAATTAAGTTACTGGAATCTTTAATATTACTATCTCTTTTAATTATAGATTCCGCTAAATCAGAAAATTGTCCTATAATAGAGATAGTTAACCCTAAAATTATTGTTATATTTATAGTTAGCATCTGTTGCATCGAAAATAACGTTCTTAGTAATATAGATGAGAGTATTCCAAATATACAACCTGTAAGCGAACCTTCTAAGGTTTTTCCAGGACTAATATTTTTTGTTAGTTTATGTGTTCCAAATAATGAACCTATTATATATGCTGCAGTGTCTACAATCCAATTAACTATAACAATAAAAAAAGTCATTTTCATACCGTAAAAATGTAAATTTCTAATATAGACGAGGTACATCAAAGTCATAGGAATAAAAAATATTCCAAAAAAGGATAATGTAATTCTTACTATAGATAGTGTAAATATTCCGTTAATTATTTCAACACTAAAAAGAACAAACATTATTAATATGATATAAAACAAAATATTTATATTTATAAATTTATTGCAATTTAATAATATAACAAAAAATATAGTCATAATCATTGATATATTATTATGCGTATGATATTTTTTTATCATATTAAAATATTCATAAACACATAAAATAGAAATCATTAATATCATAAAACTAAATATCATATTTCCATAATATATACATGTAAAAATTATAGGAATGCCTATAACGGCAATAAATATTCTAGTTATAAAATTTTGTATATTTATACTCATTTGTTATTAATATTAACTCCACCAAAACGTCTCTCTCTTTTTTGAAATTCTGAAATAGCAGCCTTTAAATCATTTTCAGTAAAATCTGGCCATAATTTACTAGTAACATATATTTCAGAATACGCAATTTGCCAAAGAAGAAAATTTGATATTCTAAACTCTCCAGATGTTCTAATAACTAAATCTGGATCAGGTTGTCCAGCAGTATACAGAAAAGATGATATTGTTTGTTCTGTAGGATCATCTATTCCATGCTTTAACATTTCTTTAAAAGCATGAACTAATTCTTGACGTGCTCCATAATTTAAAGCTATATTAAGTTCAAAATGTGGTGTATTTTTAGACATCAATTTACAAATTTTATTGAGCTCATTTCTAATATATTGAGGAAATTTTGATAAGTCTCCTAATATTCGTAAACGTATTCCTGTTTTTATAAATTTACTTGTTTCATCTTGTAAAAATTGTATAAGTAATGAAAGTAATGAATCTATTTCAATCTTTGGTCTTTTCCAGTTTTCGGTAGAAAAAGCATATAGAGTTAATATCTTAATTCCTATAGATTTTGCAACTTGAATAATAGTTTTTACTGTTTCCATTCCACGTTTATGACCAAATACTCTTGGTAGAGATTGTTTAATAGCCCATCTTCCATTACCATCCATTATAATAGCTACATGCCAAGGTATCAAAGGAAGGAACCTTTTATTTTTGTACTGTAATAGCGTTTAAAGGACATACAGTAGCACAACTTCCACAACCTGTACATAAGCTACTATTTATACTAAATTTTCCTTCAATGTTATCTTGGTTAATAGCCATAGATTGACAATCGCTAGCACAAAGTCCACAACCTGCACAACTTTTTACATCTATTGTATATACCTTGCTCATTTAAAAACCTCCAAGTTAATTTTTTTTATAATGTTAATATTTCATTTGATTTTATATTAATATTATTACTGATTTCGTTTATATAATTATCAGTAATTTTTTGTATGTCTATTTCATATTTTTTCTTCTCATCTTTTGTTATAATCTTATCTTTCTCTAATTTTTTTATATTATCAATTATTGTTCTTCGTTCATTTCTAATAATTATTTTAAATGATTCACCTATTTTATTTATTTTTTTTGTTAAACTTTTTCTACTATCTTCAGTTAATTTAGGTATATTAATACGAATAATTTCTTTTCCCCTTATTGGTAGAAATCCAGATGTAAGTATGGCTTTTTCTATTTGACTTAAGTAAGATACATTCCATGGAATAATTTCTATTGTGTTTATATTTACAATATTAATAGTAGCAAGATTTCTTATTGATATAAATGTTTCGTGAATTTTTACTTTGATTTTATTTATCAATGCACTACTGGCTTTTCCAGTTTTTATTAAAAATAATTCATCTTTTAATTTCATTAAAATTTTTTTCATATTTTGTTCTGTTTGTAATAATAAATGTTGTTTTTGCATTATAATATATTCATGCCTCCACTAGTGTACCTATTTTATTTCCACTTAATATATTTTGTAAATTTCTATTTTCATAAAAATTAAATACTATAACTGATATATTTGTTTGCATACATAAAGAAAAAGCTTCAGCATCCATTATTTCAAGACGCTTATTTAATGCTTCTTTAAAAGTTAGATAGTTAAACTTTATAGCATTACTAT
>JAISIT010000209.1 GCA_031261915.1 Candidatus Methanoflexus mossambicus | reverse complement strand
TTATTTTTATTATTATTATTTTTATTATTATTATTTTTATTATTATTATTTTTATTATTATTATTTTTATTATTATTATTTTTATTATTATTATGGATATTAATAATTAAATTAATTTTATTTTCATTATTATTAATCACAGAAGGTTAAAAATGAGTTTAAAGTCATGTGTTGCATGTAAAAGAATTTTTGACAATAAAGACAGTTGTCCTATTTGTGGTAGTAAAACTTCTGAAAATTGGTCAGGTTTTTTAGTAATTATTGATCCTGAAAAATCTGATATTTCTAAAGAATTAAATATTAAATTACCTGGAGAATATTCTTTAAAAGTCCGTTAAATTTATTTTATTTATTTATTATTTATTTATTATTTATTTAATATTTATTGAATTCATTTTATGTTAATTTATGTTAATTTAAATTATGTTTTTAAGGGATTATTATGTATTTATTAACTAAAGAGTTACGACAATTGTTAAAATCTCCAGTTGGAAAACTTTATCCAGAATTTGATACTGCAATCCCTGAAATTAGTTCATTTGAATTTGTTATAAGTGTTGGTGATGTTACTACATTAAATCTTATTAAAAATGATTTAATTCCTGATTTAGCTATTGTGGATAATTTCATTCAACGAGATCCTCATAGTGAAACATTTAATCATACTGAAAATGTTTTTTATGTTGAAAATCCTCCAGGAACAATTACTACATTACTATGGGAAACCATAGATGAAGCTATTAGACTTTCAATTGAAGGAAATAAACAATTGATAGTTGTTAAAGGTGAAGAAGATCTTGCTGTTTTGCCATGTATTGTAATGGCACCTGATGATTCAATTGTTCTTTATGGTCAACCTAATGAAGGATTAGTCATTGCTAAAACTTTAGAAAATAAAGAAAAAGCCCAAAATTTTATGGATATGATGATTGAAAAATAAAATTCCGTTTTTTGTTTTGGGGATGATTTATTTTTTTATTTAATTTTATTTTTATTTAATTTTATTTTTTTAAAAATAAAAAGTATTATACATAAAAAAAATATTATATTTTATTTGATTAAATAAATTTATTAAGTTTAGAGGCTTAATTATGGAAATTAAAGTTACACAAGAAAAAGTAAATAAACTTTTAAAAAGAACTGAAATTAAATTTGATTGCATCTACTCTGGAGAGGCAACTCCTACTCTTTTAGCAGTTAAAAATAAGTTAGTTGCTTTATTAAATTCTCAAAAGAATTTATTAGTTGTAGATAATCTTCAACCACATTTTGGTGAAGCTATTGCTAGTGGATATGCTAAAGTCTATGATAGTGCTGAAGCTTTAAAAGATATTGAGACAAAGCATGTCATTGAAAAGAATACTGGTGAAGAAGCTCCTGCTGAAGATGATACAGAAAGTGAAGATACAGAAGATGATGCGGAGAATGAATAAGGAGGATAAAAAATGAAAGTTTCAAGTCTTTATAATGTAGATGGCGATAAATTAAGTAGAAAAAATAAAATTTGTCCTCGTTGTGGAAATGGTGTGTTTATGGCTGATCATGGCGATAGATATGCTTGTGGTAAATGTGGATATACAGAAAAGAAAACTCAATAATTAGAATTTTAATATTTATTTTATAAAATTTTATTTTATTTTTTTCATATCCTATTTTTTTCATATCTTTTTATTTTTTTTATTTTTTATTTTTTTATCATACTTTTTTTTACTTTTATTTTTGGCATTGATGTATTTAGTATTTTGTTTGTTTAACTTCTAAATTTTATTTTACATTTCTTGCTCTTTTTTCTTGGCTCTGGTTTATACTGGATAAATATCTATAACTTTAGCAGTTTGTTCATAATTTTCAATTTGTGACTTTTTTTGTATTGTGAATATATAGCTATTTCCAACTGTAATATCGTTAGGATTAACATAATCTGAGCTTGTATAAAATTCTTTATATTCATTAGTTTCAATTTCATAAACTGCAGTATTATTTACTTCCATATTTAATTTTGTTATGGATATAACTTGTGCTGTTACATTGTATGGAGATTTTAGTGATTTTTTCGTTTCTTCATTTTGATTATGGATACTTATACCTGCTATTGCTATTATAATTATTATAACTATTATGGGAATTATTATTTTTTTATTAACCATTGTATCATTTCCCTTTTAAATTTTCTATGTCTTTATTCTTTATTAATATTTATTAAATTTATAGTATTACATAATATAATATAATATATATTAGATATATAAAATTTATAAATGATAAAATATATATACTTTTTTAAATTAACTTATATTTTTTAATTTTAAATTATGATTATAGTTTTTAAGCAATATATAACTTTTTTTTAAATTTAGTGATTATATATAATATATTAATAGTAAATATTAAATATTAAATGTGATTAAAATGAAAGATGTTAATATTTTAGTAGAAGCTTTACCATATATAGAGCAATTTCATAAAAAAAAGATCATGATTAAGTATGGTGGTCATGCAATGATAGATGAGGAGTCTACTTCTTCAACGGCTCGTGATACTGCTCTTTTAAACTATGTTGGAATGGAACCTGTTGTTGTTCACGGTGGGGGTCCAGATATAAGTCGCCATATGGAATTGTTAGGTAAAGAACCTAAATTTATAAAAGGACTTCGTGTCACAGATAAAGAAACTATGGAAATTGTAAAAATGGTTTTAATTGGCAATATTAACACAAATATTGTTTCTAAATTAGGTTTACATGGAGCTAAATCTATTGGTATTTCTGGTAAGGATAGTAATTTAGTTGTTGCTTATAAAAAACCACCTCATAAATTTAAAGATGATAGTGGTGAAGAAAAAGAGGTAGATTTAGGTTTAGTTGGAGAAATAGATAAAATCAATGCAGAAATTATCGAAATTCTCACTGATAATGATTATATTCCTGTAATATCTCCTATTGGAATAGATTCTAATGGAGATACTTTAAATTTAAATGCTGATACTGTTGCAGGTGGAATAGCTTCTAATATTGGTGCTGAAAAACTTATTATCTTAACAGATGTTCCTGGTGTTTTAAGAGATCCTGATGATAATGATTCTTTAATAAAACAAATTAAATTAAATGAAATTCCTGGTTTAATCGATGACGGAGTAATTACTGGTGGAATGATTCCTAAAATCGAAACATGTGCTAAAGCTATTGAAGAGGGAGTTAAATCTGCTCATATTATTGATGGAAGAGTTGAACATTCTCTTTTAATTGAAATTCTTACAAATCAGGGTATAGGTACTATGATTACTAAATAAATATAAATAAAAATTTAACTCATAAAATTCTGGACATCATTTGTGAAATAAATACTTAACAAAATTTAAATATGTAAAAATACCATATTATATATCAATAAATTAAAAAGAGGTTGTTTTATGAACAAAAAAGATGTCGCAATTAAGTTTGCAAATTCTTTAAATTTTCCAGAAATTAAAAAAATAATTTTATATGGTTCTGTTGCTCGCAATGAAGATACTGAAAACTCAGATATAGATATACTCATTATAACTTCCGATAAAAAGAAAATAAAACATGCAGTTTATCGAAAAGTAACAGATATTCTTATTGAATTTGAAGAATACATTTCAGCAAAAATATTAAAAATTGAAGATTACAAACAAATCAAACAAACACATTTTATTTCCACAGTCGAAAAAGAAGGTGTTTTAATTGGATGATGCTGAAATGTTTTTTAAAGAAGCTTTTAATCAGTTGAATGAAGCTAAATTTCAATTAGAACATGAACGATTTAACATGGCAATTAATCGTTCATACTATACAGTATTTTATGCTGCAAGAGCATTACTTGCTAAAAAAGGATTTTTTCCTAAAAAACACATAGGAACATTACATAAATTTTCATTAGAATATGTTAAAAATGATAATTTCGATATAAATATTTATTCAATATTCAGTAATCTAATGGAAGATAGAAACGATGCTGATTATGATATTTTAATAAATTTCGATGAAGAAGAAGCCGAAGAAGCTGTAACAAATGCAGAACTATTTTTAGATGAATGTAGTAGATTTATTTAAGTTTAATAACTTCTAAAAACATTTATTTATTAAATTATCCTTATAATTCAACATTAGAAACATCAATTTCCCCAGACATTAACTTTGGGAGCAACAAATCTCTTATTTTTGTTAATTTTTCGTTTTCATCTTGTAAATCAATCATTTTTGAAAACATTTTTCCAACAACATTATCAAATAATTCAATAAGCTCTTTTGGAGGTAAAACAAAGTCCATGAATTCAATGGCACTTCCAGCATGCAAAATAGTAGTTCCTTTAGCATTAACTTTTATAATATCTTGCATATAATCAGATTTAATTAAAAAATAAAGATAAGAAATAGTAATTCTATCGTCCACTATAATTAACTTTCTAATTCCTGTAGAAAAACAACCAAATAATCCTATTTTCACAATTCCGACTGTTCCATCTAAGGATAAAGCAATATCTCTTTTGTTAAGAATTTTATTTTTTGAAAGATTTTTTTCTATAAACACACCATTATTTCTATTTCCCAAATCCCCAACTCTTAAAAATGGAATTAATCCATCATCATTTTGAATTTTATAATTTTTACTTCCAGGTTCAACCCCTCTTTGAAATTCAACATGATTTTTAAGAGATGAAACTTCCCAATCCTCTGGAATATCACCTAATTCAGATTTAACAAATAATTCCTTATTTTTTGGAAAATTATATTTAAAAAACCATTCATCAAAAATAATTCTACCTTGTTGCTCTAAATTTTTATTTATCTTAGATATTATTAAATTTAATGATTTTCGTTATAATGAATTTATTTCATTTATAATAGCTTCAGTCATTTCTTTTGTTGTATTTTTTCCACCTAAATCTGGAGTTTTTATTTTACCTTGTTTTAAAATATTTTCAACAGAGGTTTTAATTTTATTTCCATAATAATCTTCTTTTAGAAAATCTAACATCATAGCTATTGAGAGTATTGTAGCTATTGGGTTTGCAATATTTTTTCCTGCAATATCTGGTGCTGAACCATGAACTCCTTCAAATAATCCTTTTTTATCTCCTAAATTTCCTGAAGGGAGTAATCCTAATCCTCCAACAAGTCCTGCTGCTTCATCAGATAAAATATCTCCAAAAAGATTTGTTGAAACGATTACATCAAATTTTTCTGGGTTTGTGACTAAATACATTGCCATAGCATCTACATAAAAATCATTTGTTTTAATATTTGGATAATTTTTAGCTATTTTATAAAATGAGTCTTTAAAAATGCCGTCTGTTTTTTTTAAAACATTTGATTTATGAACACAGGTTACTGTTTCTTTTTTATAATGTTTAGCTATTTTAAAAGCAGAGTTTGATATTCTTTCGCTTGCTTTTCTTGTTATTCTTCTTTGTGCAATAGTTTTATCATCTAATAATGATTCTACTTGGCAGTATAATCCTTCAGTGTTTTCTCGAACTATAATGAAATTTACATTATCAAATAATGAGTTTACTCCAGCATAAGATTTAACTGGGCGTATGTTTGCATATAAATCTAATGATTGTCGAAGTGTCAGTATTGGACTTTTTTCTCCAGGAACACTTGTGTTTGCTCCAAATAATGTTGCATCTGCATTTTTAGCCATTTTTATAGTTTCTTCTGGAATTGTAGTTCCAGTTTTTTTAAAACATTCTTCTCCAGCTGCTGCTTCTTTAAAATCCATATTTAAATCTAAATTTTCTAAAATAGCTATTCCAGAGCTTATTACTTCTTTTCCAATCCCATCTCCAGGAATTGTTGTGATTTTAATCATTATTTCTTCCTTTTAGTGTTAATATATCTATTTTATTTTATTTTTTTATTTCATTATCTTTTTAATTATCTTTTTATTATTTTTTTATTATTTTTTTAATTTTTATTTAATTTCATATTTATTTTAATTTTTATTTTAATTTTTTAGAATTTATTTATAGATAATTTTATATATGATAAAAATAAAAATAATAATGTTCGAATGTATTAAAACGAAAATTATTTAAATATCCTTAAATAAATTTTATAATATATTTGTCATAATAATTCATAATAATATATTTATTATAATCATTTATTTATTAATTTATTTATTAATTTATCTTATTATTTAAATATTAATATTTTATTTATATTAATATTCTATTTATATTAATATTCTATTCAGGTTATTATTTTATTTATATTAATACTATAATTATTAACAAATTTTATAATATAATAAATTTTTATAATATTCAATTGGTGATTTTATGGAAAGTACTAATGAAAATAATGAAAATAATGAGAATACTAATGAAACTAAAACTATTGAAGAGTTAATTGAAACTTTAAAAAGTGATGATGAATTTGTTCAAGAAGAAGCAAGAATGTTTCTTGAAATGAGAAAAGATGAATCATTAGAACCTATGATTGAAGCTTTAAAAACCAATAAAAATAAAGATGTTAAAATTTCTTTAGGGAAAGTTTTAGGTTTTATTGGTGATCCTCTTGCAATTCCAGTTTTAATCGATACTTTAAGTGACATGAACAAATTAGTTAGAAGAGAAGCTTCTACTGCTTTAATTAAAATGGGAACTCCAGCTGTTGATCCATTAATAGCTATTTTGTCTGATGATGATTGGAAAGTTAGAGGAGCCGCTGCATGGGCTCTTGGTGGAATTGGAGATAAAAAAGCTCTTAAACCATTAGAAAATTTATTAAATGATGATAGTGGATTTGTTAAGGCAGGAGTTAAAAATTCAATAGCTAAACTTAATGAATAATTGTTTAAATTTGATTGTTTATCTAAATATCTTAGTTTTTTTGATTGTTTGTTTAAATATCTTAGTTTTTATTACAATATCTGGGGATGTTAAGTTTTTATCTTTCAAATGATCCATATATTTCTTAAATTCTTTTTTTAATTTATTTAAAAACTTTTTAAATAATTATGACTTTTCTAAGGGGTTTTATGATTATTTGGCTATTTTAATACTTTTTTTATAATTTTAGAAGTATTAATAATTCTTTAATTGTTGATTAATAATCTAAAATCTCTAATTTATTTCGTGTATCTAATTTTAATTTGTCTATTTTCTCATTGAAGAATTTTTCTGAAGTTTTTTATTAAGTGGAATATCAATAGCTTATGTTTTAAGAGTAATTGTTTATTCCTTGGGTTTACATAAGTTTTCCATTAGTTGATATTGAAATTTTACAATGCCATTTGAGTGGAGTTTTAATAAAATCTTTAACATCTATTTTTTTTGAGATTTTCAATTATCTTAAAATTTATCAAAACATGATAATCTATTAATTAAATCTAAAATATAGTTCTATTTTTTGCTTTATTTTACTCTAAATTCATTATTGTTTTGTTAAATTTACTTTATTTTTTATTTTTTAAGTTTTGTAGCTATGGATTATCTTATATATTTCTTTATTATTATTTCTTTAAAGTTTAATAGCAAATTATTTCTAATTTATACTAAATAGCTATTTACTTCTTATTTTTGATTTTATTTCTTTTTTTAAATATTTTCTTTTTTATTATCTTTTTTAATATTTATTTTTATTTTAAATAGCTATATATTAATTTTTTATTCTTATTATTTCTATAATTTCCTGTATTTTATTAATATTTATGATTTATCTTATATTATTTAATTCAAGGGGGAAAAGTAGATTATTGGCTTAATACTCTTATTTTATCCTTAACACATAATAGCTATTTTTTTCTATTTTAATTAGAATATTATTCTTTTTAAAATTTGGATTTTTAATTTGAATAAAATACTTATTTTTCAAATTTAAATGATTTAAATAAAATACTAATGAATATAATATGATTATTAATATTAAAAATATGTTTAAATTAAAATTTATACAAATTAAAGAAATTTAAAATTTAAATATTAAATGAATATATCCTATTAATATATAAAAATTTATATATGTGATTTATAATATATTAATTTGTTAATTATTTATACTCTACTTTATTAAAATGTTAAAGTATAATATGTATTATTGAATTATTATCAAATAATAAAATATATTCTCATACTTTTATATTATTTTTGATATATATCTAAATTATAAATTGATTAATATTATTGGTGGAGAAATTAGATTTAAGAATAAATAATCTTAGTTTTCTATACTTACTCATATTAGTATCTCTAATGAATTTTTAATTCTTCCACATTTTTATTTGCTTATTTACTTTATTTATTCTATTTTATTATTTTCATTATCATTTCAAATTAATTACTAAGTTTTAATTAATTATTAAATTTTGATTTATAAGATTTTTTTTAATTAACAAAGATATTACACTTAAAAAGAGGTTTTATGCTTGAATACAACTAAAAATAAATATTTAAATACCTTAATCATAGTTTTCATAATAGCTATTGCAACTTTGATGCTTTCATCATTGATGGGAGGAGTTAATGCAGTAGATATTAGTATTAACAACACTAATAGCACGATCCAAGAAGCAGTAAACATTATTTCAGATGGTCACGATACGAGTAACACTATAACTTTAAGCAACGGAACTTATTTGGGTTCTGGTAATTATAATGTTAATATTTCTTCTAACACATTCAATGGAAGAAGTTTAACAATACAAGGAGAATCAAAAGACGGAGTCATTATAAATGCTCAAGGTTTAGGTCGTATATTTATTATTAGAGCAAATAATATTACACTATCGAATATAACATTCATTAATGGTAACTTTACTGGATACGGCGATGGTGGAGCTATTGCGAATTATGGTGATGGTTTTAGTATTAATGGTTCTATTTTTAATAATAATTCTGCTGAGTATGGTGGAGCTATTTATAATACTGGTGATAATATGAGTATTAGTGGTTCTAGTTTTAATAATAATTTTGCAGATTATGGTGGAGCTATTTATAATTGGGTTGCTAATGGTTTTATTGTGGATAATTCTGTTTTTGTGAGTAATTCTGCTGGTATTGATGGTGGTGTTATTGAAAATATGTATGTTTATGATTTTCTTGTGAATAATTCTGTTTTTGTGAGTAATTCTGCTGGTGGTAATGGTGGTGTTATTGATATATATTGGTCTAATAATTTTGCTGTTGTAAATTCTTCTTTTACTTTAAATAATGCTTCTCATGGTGGTGTTATTTATTCTGATAGTTTTAATACAAGTATTATTGGTTCTAATATCTATGATAATTATAATGGACTAAATTTTACCAGTGCTACTAATGCTACTGTTAATTTTAATCGTTTTGTAAATAATACTTATACTATTAGTGGTGCTGGTAGTGGTGATAATCTTTCTTCTAATTGGTGGGGTCAAAATAGTGGTATTGTTGCTTTTATTAATGATGGTGGTGCTGGTGGTGCTATTGATTATATTTTAGATGATTATTTTGTTCTTCTTCTTAATTATTCTCCTAATGGTAATAATGCCATGGTTAATAGCTCTTTTAATAAATCTAAAGGTAATTATGTTTTATCTTTTTATTTGGCTTTAAATACAAGTAATTCTACCAGTATGTTTAATGATACTGCTTATTTACTTACCAGTTTTAATAAAACTATTGTTATTACTAATGAAACAGGTAATACTATTTATACTCCTACTGCTAATGGATTTTCAAGTGAAGCTCTTCCACTTAGGAATATTAATAGATTAATAGCTATTCGAGCTTTAGTTGATAATGAAGATCTTGAACTTTCTCTTTTACTTGATAAACCTGATTATACTGATGGTCTTTATGTTAATAGCTCATGGACAGGTTCTAATGGTGATGGATCTTCTTGGAGTAGTCCTTTTATGAATTTATCTGTTGCACTTCTTGCTATTGTTGATAATGAATTAAATAGCAATAATTGTAATTTTACTATTCATATCGCTGGAGATGACTCTACACTTTTAAATAATTATACTGGTGATGGTGTTAATGTTAATCTGGATTTAAATAGTAGCTATTCTAATTTAACACTTTCTGGTGAGTTTGGTTCTCCTGTATTTGATGGTAAAAGTGTTTCTCGTATATTTAACATTGGTGGTTCTAATATTACAATAGCTAACCTTATTTTTATTAATGGTTACATTAGTAATAATGGTGGTGCTATTTATACTACTGGTAATAATATAAGTATTATTAATTCTATTTTCGTAAATAATTCTGCTAATTGGGGTGGTGGTGCTATTTATAATTCTGGTGGTAGTGGTTTTGTTGTGGGTAATTCTAGTTTTAGTTTTAATACTGCCAGTTATGGTTTTAGTGGTGGTGCTATTTATAATGGTGGTGGTAGTGGTTTTGTTGTGGGTAATTCTAGTTTTAGTTTTAATACTGCCCGTTCTGGTGGTGCTATTTGTATTCTGGATTCTAATGATGGTAATATAACTTATAATCGTTTTGTGAATAATTCTGCGAGTAGTGATAAAGCTATTTATATTTATCAGGGTTCTAATTTTAATTTTAGTAGTAATTGGTTTGGTTCTAATAATATTACTGGAATGATTTATAATGATACTTCTAATTATATTTTAGATGATTATTTTATATTACTTCTTAATTATTATCCAAATGGCAATAACACTATAACTAATAGCTCTTTTAATAAATCTAAAGGTAATTATATTTTATCTTTTTATTTAGCTTTAAATACAAGTAATTTTACCCATATATTTAATGATACTGCTTATTTACTTCCTGAATTTAATAAAACTGTTATTATTAATAATGGAACATATAATGCTACTTATAACACTACTGCTAATGGATTTTCAAGTGAAGCTCTTCCTCTTCACTATAATAATCAATTAATAGCTATTCGAGCACTTGCAGATAATGAAGACCTTTCACTTTCTCTTTTACTTGAAAGACCTGAGTATACTAATGGTCTTTATGTTAATAGCTCATGGAATGATATTAATTGTGATGGAACTTCTTGGGATCATCCTTTTATTAATTTAAAGTCTGCTCTTGATGCGATTGTTAAATATGGTTTAAATAGTAGTAATTGTAATTTCACTATTCATATTGCTGGAGATGGCTCTACACTTGATTATAATTATACTGGTGCTGGTGTTAATGTTAATTTAGATTTAAATAGTAGCTATTCTAATTTAACACTTTCTGGTGAGTTTGGTTCTCCTGTATTTGATGGTAAAAGTGTTTCTTGTATATTTAACATTGGTGGTTCTAATATTACAATAGCTAACCTTACTTTTATTAATGGTAAAGTTACTGGTAATGGTGGAGCTATTTATACTACGGGTAATAATATAAGTATTATTAATTCTATTTTCGTAAATAATTCTGCTAATTGGGGTGGTGGTGCTATTTATAATATGGGTAGTGATTTTGTTGTGGATAATTCTAGTTTTAGTTCTAATACTGCCACTGGGAGTAGTGGTGGTGGTGCTATTTATAATTATTATGGTAGTGGTTTTGTTGTGGGTGATTCTAGTTTTAGTTTTAATACTGTCAGTAGTGGTGGTGGTGCTATTTATAATTTGGATGGTAGTGGTTTTGTTGTGGGTGATTCTAGTTTTAGTTCTAATACTGCCAGTGAGGGTGGTGCTATTTATAATTCTGGTGGTGATGGTTTTAGTATTAGTGGTTCTAATTTTGCTGATAACTCTGCTAATTATGATGGTGGTGCTATTGAGAATCGTGGTGATAATGTTAGTATTATGAATTCTTCTTTTGTTAATAATGTTGCTGGTAGATATGGTGGTGCTATTTGTATTTGGTCTAATGATGATGGTAATATAACTTATAATCGTTTTGTGAATAATTCTGCAAGTAGTGATAAAGCTATTACTATAAGTTATAGTTCTAATGTTAATCTTAGTAGTAATTGGTTTGGTTCTAATAATATTACTGGAATGATTTATAATGATTCTTGTAGTTATGTTTTAGAGGATTATTTTGTTGTTTTTCTTAAGTATTTGCCATCTGATAGCTATTTAACTTCATTTGATGATGATATTGATGTTTTTATTGATTCTTATCGGCTTGTTTATTTGTTTGCTTTAAATACTAGTCGTGGTGGTGGTGATATATTTAATTCTACTGTTTCTTATTTGCCTGATTTTGATGTTTTGCTTGTTTTTAGTGATGGTTCTTTTGTTAATATGTCTAGTCATGATGCTTATTATGAAACTGCTCCTTTTGGTCTTGGTTTTGGGGATAGTGTTTCTATCAATGCTCTTGTTGATAATGAGAATCTTATGCTTGTGCTTAATGTTCTTGATTATTCTAATGGGATTTATGTTAATTCTTCTGCTTCTTCTGGTGGGGATGGTCATAATTGGTCTTCTGCTTTTACTAATCTTTCTGATGCTCTTAATGCTATTATTGTTCATAAGTTAAATAGTAGTAATTGTAATTTTACTATTCATATTGCTGGAGATAACTCTACATTTGCTTATAATTATACTGGTGATGGTGTTAATGTTAATTTGGATTTAAATAGTAGCTATTCTAATTTAACACTATTTGGTGAGTATGGTTCTCCTGTATTTGATGGTGCTGGATTGTTTCGTATATTTAATATTACTGGAAATAATATTACCTTAGAAAATATTGTATTTAAAAACGGTGCAAGTATTAATAATGGTGGTGCCATTTATAATACAGGTAATAATACTAAATTTATGAATTCTAATTTTACTAATAACTCTGCAAATTGGTGTGGTGGTGCTATTGTTAATTATGGTAGTAATTTTAGTCTTATCTCTTCCAATTTTACTAATAACATTGCAAATGCTGGTGGTGGTGCTATTTATACTTTAAATAATGATAATTTTAGTATTATTTATTCTAATTTTAATAATAACTGTGCAGAGTATGGTGGTGCTGTTTTTAGTTGGTATAGTAATTTTAGTATTAATAATTCTAATTTTAATAATAATTTTGTAAGTAGGTATGGTGGAGCTATTTATAATTATGGTAGTGATATTTGTATTGATGATTCTAATTTTAATCATAATTATGTTTCTGTTTCTGCTTCTATTGATGGTTCTGTTTATGGTGGTGCTGTTTTTAGTTCTATTGGTGATATTATTATTGATGATTCTAATTTTACTCATAATTATATTTCTATTTCTATTCCTGGTTCTGGTTATATTAATGGTTCTGTTTATGGTGGTGGTGTTTATAATTTTGGTGGTAATATGCGTGTTAGTGGTTCTAATTTTGATCATAATTATATTTCTGTTCCTGTTTCTGGTTCTGTTAATGGT
>JAISIT010000219.1 GCA_031261915.1 Candidatus Methanoflexus mossambicus | reverse complement strand
CTTTTTTTATTCTTTTTTTATTCTTTTTTTATTCTTTTTTTATTCTTTTTTTATTCTTTTTTTATTCTTTTTTTATTCTTTTTTTATTCTTTTTTTATTCTTTTTTTATTCTTTTTTTTTGTTTTATTATGTGCCTGGTTTTTACTATTTTTTACTTTTTTGATATTATATTTCTTGCTTTTTTTATTTCATGATTAAATAATGTTTATATGTTTAATATGATTGTAATAATATAATTATTAATAAGTATGATAATATAATATAATTTTAATTTAATAATTTTAATTTAATAAATTTAATTAGATAAATTTTTATATATTAATGATTATATTTTTAATATATTGTAATAATATAAATATAAATCATAGTATAATAGTTTGAAATTATAATTTTAAAAATAGTTGTTAAAATATAGTATTTAATGATATTTAATAGTATTTAATAGTATTTAATTTTGTTTAAATCTATTTAGAATTGTTTAAATTTACTTAATTTTATTTAAATCTATTGGATTTATATTATGTTTTAAATTACATCTTATTTTCTTTGTTTTAATTAAATATCTTAATTTTTATCTGGTAGTGATAAAATTTAAGGGTGTGTGTTAATGGAATTAATAGTGGCAAAGTTTGGTGGCACTTCGATAGGAAATGGTGAAAGACTAAAAAAAGCAGCACAATCTGTTGTAAATGAGTATATGAAAGGAAATAAAATCGTCGTTGTAGTTTCAGCCATTAACAAAACAACTGATGAGTTAATTAAAATTACTGATGAAGCTATTGGAGAAAATATTACCGATCGTCAAATGGCAGAGATATTATCTATGGGTGAAATGACAAGTGTTCGCGTATTTTCATCAGTTATCGAATCTCTTGGAGTAAAATCAGTTTATATTGATCCATTCAATGAATCTTGGCCAGTAATTACAGATTCAAATTTATTAGATGCTAAAATCAATTTTAAAGAAACTGAAGATAAATCTAAAGATTTGTTAAATATCTTAGATCAAGGTATAATTCCAGTTGTTTGTGGCTTTTTAGGTAAAAATTCCCAAGGAAAGATTACTACTCTTGGAAGAGGAGGTAGTGATATCACTGCATTCCTATTAGGGCATTGTTTAGGTGCAAATGAAGTTGTAATTGTCACTGATGTTTATGGTGTTATGTCAACGGATCCACGTAAGATTAAAAGTGCAAAGAAATTAGATAAAATCTCTGTTGAGGAAATGAGAGATTTAGCCACTCATGGAGCACAAGTTTTGCATCCGCATGCATTAAAATATAAAGATCCAATGATTTCGGCTAAAATTATTAGTTTTGAAAAGGGTGATCTCTCTGATCCTGGAACTGTGATTGTTGGACCTGTTGAAAAAGATATTATGAAATGTACATATTTAAATCCTAATCCCATTTCTGTAATAGCTATTGTTGGTGAAAATTTACTTATTAAACCAGGATTAATAGCTACAGTTACAAATATTCTTGCCGATAATGATATAAATATATTTGGAATTTCTGCAGGACAAAATTCAATTACATTATTTATTAATAAAAAACATGGGCTTGAAGCTCATCGATTGTTACATGAACTTGTTATTAGTCATAAAGACTTAAGTTCTCTTTCAATTGGTAACGAAGTAGCTATGATTACATTGATAAGTCCAGATTTTATTGAAACTCCAGGAATTATTTCTGAAATTGCTAATCCACTTAGAAAAAATAATATTAATATTGTAGAAATCACATCTTCTCAAACAGCTATTGTTGTTTTTATAGATTTTGAGGATGGTAAAAAAGCCTATGAACTTATTAGGAGGGTTATAGATGACATTTGAAGGTGTTGCTGTTGCAATGGTTACTCCATTTACAGCAAATGATGAAATAGATGAAGAAGGTTTTAGAGAAAATATAAATTTTCTCATTGATAATGGAATAGACGGTTTACTTGCAGCAGGGACTACTGGTGAGTCTGCAACCATAACTGTTGATGAACAGAGAAAATTAATTGATATTCTTGTTGATGAGGTTGATGGAAGAGCAACTACCATTGCTGGTGCTGGTAGCAATTCATCAAAAGAAGCATTAAATTTAGTTCAACATTCTGAGGATGCTGGTGCTGACTATGCTCTTGTTATTACTCCATATTACAATAAACCTCAAGCACATGGTTTAGTTGAACATTACAGGGCAATCAATGATTCATCAGATATTCCAATTATTCTTTATAATGTTCCTTCAAGAACAGGAACAGATATGGATGTGGAAACTATTTTAAAAATAGCTAATTTTGAAAATGTTGTAGCTATTAAAGAAGCTAATCCAGATTTATCAAAAACATCCACACTTCAAAAAGGTATTTATGATAATAACCTTGAAGATGAATTTGTTATTTTATCAGGAAATGATGATTTAACTGTTCCTATGATGTCTATTGGTGCTAAAGGTGTTGTTAGTGTTGTTGGAAATGTTGATCCTTTAAGAACTTCTAAAATGGTTCATTCTTTCTTAGATGGGGATATAGAAACTGCTACTAACTTACATTTTGAGTTATATGATTTGATGAAAGTATTATTCTGTGAAAGTAATCCTGTTCCAACTAAATTTGCATTAAACACTATGAATAAACCTGCAGGGCATGTTAGATTGCCATTAGGAGAATTAACTGATACAAATCAAATTAAGGTTAAAAATGTTCTTAAAGATTTAAAATTGATTTAATTTTTTTGTTTTTAAATTTATATTATATTTGCTAATTTTTTATTAATTTTATTAAATATTTTTTAATTTATTAATAATAATTTTAATAGTATTTTTATTAATATTGTTATTGCTGTTATTATTTATTGTTTTTATGGAGAATATTTATGTTAAAAGTTGCTGTTACAGGTGCTGCAGGTAGAATGGGTTCAGGAATTATTAAAAAAATTCTTGAACAAGAGAATATGGAATTAGTCGCAGCTATTGAGATGCCAAATACTCCTCTCGCATCTAAAGATATTGGGGAGGTCATTGGCATTGGAAAAATTGGTGTTAAAATTACAGGGGCTGAAAAACTTGAAGAAACTTTAAAATTATCAAATGCCGAGGTTTTAGTTGATTTTACAATAGCTCCCGCAGCTTATGAAGCTATTAAAGTTGCAAGTTCTATTGGAGTTAATTTAATCGTTGGAACAACAGGTTTTACCGATGAACAAACTAAAAACATTGCTAAATTTGTTAAAGGTGGCAATATAAAAGCAGTAATTGCTTCTAACATGTCTATTGGTGTTAATGTATTTTTCAAATTACTTAAAGATTTAACTCCAATTTTAGCAGATTTTGACATTGAAATAATAGAATCTCATCATAATCAAAAGAAAGATGCTCCATCTGGAACAGCAATGACTGCTTTTGAGGTAATAGCTAATGAATTAGAACGAAATCCAACTGAAGTTGGAGTTTATGGTCGTGAAGGATTAGTTGGAAAGAGAACTAAAGAAGAAATAGGTCTTCATGCTGTTAGAGGTGGAGATATTGTTGGAGAACATACAGTTTTATATGTTGGTCAAGGAGAACGTCTTGAAATAACCCATAAAGCTCATAATCGTGAAGTTTTCATTGCTGGTGTTATCAGGGCATTAAATACTATTAATTCTCTTGAATCTGGTAAAGTAAGTGACATGGCAGATGTTTTAGGGATAAAATAACTTTTTTTAGAATATTTTTATTTTAATCTTTTTTATTTATTTTTTTATTCTCTATATTTTTAATAATTTTAATTTTAATAATTTTAATTTTAATAATTTTAATTTTAATAATTTTAATTTTAATAATTTTAATTTTTATAATTTTAATTTTAATAATACTAATAATTATTA
>JAISIT010000150.1 GCA_031261915.1 Candidatus Methanoflexus mossambicus | reverse complement strand
ATTATATTATTTATACTAATAATAATACTACTTAATAATAATAATAATAATAATAATAATAATAATAATAATAATAATAATAATAATAATAATAATAATAATAATTTTATTTGAATAATTTCATATATTTTTAGAAATAAACATAAAGTAAGTGATAAAATGGAATTTAAATTAGAGAAATGGAAAATAAAAGCAATGGTGGGATTATTACTTTTATCAATTCTCATCTATGCAGCAACCATAATTATTTTTAATGATTTTGAACATACTATATGGTATATTTTTATTGATCTTGCTTTTATTCCTATAGATATAGTAATTGTAGTATTTTTCGTAGAGGATATAATAGATAGAAAAGAAAAAGAAATGATTTTTGAAAAAATGGACATGTTAATGAGTGTTTTTTTCTCCGAGGTTGGAAATAGCTTGTTAATAAATTTTAGTAAACTTGATTCCCATAATGCGAAAATTCAAAGTTTTTTAATGGATATAGAAAAAGCTGATGAAAATGAGATGGTTGAAATATTAAAAAAATTCAAAAATCAGCCACATCAATTTGATTTAAAATTACCTGAAGGTAGTGAAGAAGAATTTTTACTTGCACTAAAAAATGTATTATATTCTAAACGGGAATTTTTAGTTAGAATGTTAGAAAATCCAAACTTATTAGAAAAAGAATCATTATCAAATTTACTTTTAGCTATTTTCCATTTAGATGAAGAGTTAGAACATAGAAATATCACTTCTACTATGCCAAAAACGGATATTGGTCATTTAATTGGAGATATTGATAGAGTTTATTTCCATTTAATCTATGAATGGTTAAATCATTTATATTATCTTAAAATCAAATATCCTTATATGTTTAGTTTAGCTTTAAGAACTAATCCCTTTGATAAAGAGGCTACAGTTCAAGTTTTAAAGTAATTTTATGATTCATATTTTATTTTTATATTTTATTTTTATATTTTATTTTTCATTAATTGTTTATTTTTTTCATTTATTGTATTAATTATTATATTTATCAATCAATATTATTTAATATTATTCAATATTCTAATATTATACCAAAATTAAACTTATATTATATTAAATTTAACCAAAATTAACTAATATCAAGAGGTAATTTTTTATGAAAATTGAAAAAGATGCAGAAAAAATTTTAGAAGAGTTTTCAAAGACTTTAGATAAAGTTCCTGTTTTAGAAGAAACACATTATATTGTAGATAATGTTAATTTATCAAGAAAAGATAAAATAGAAGAAACTAAACCAGAAAAAATTATGCGAAATGCTAAAACTGATAAAGACGGAAATATTATAGTTAAAAAAGCTGATTGGGTAAATTAATTTTAATTTAAATTATTTATTATTCATATTTATTTGTTAAGTATTTTTGTTAAGTATTTTTTAATTTATTATTAATTTAGTTTATATTTGTATTATATTAATAGTTATATTAACGTAGTTTATATCATAGTTTAAATGATTTTTAGTTAATTTAGAAAATAATCTAAATTTAAGGTTTCTACAATGAGAATCAATTTAGTTTTAGAATTAAAAGATATTCCTGGACAATTGCTAAATGTTTTATATCCTATAAGTAAATTAGGTGTCAATATAGTTACTGTTATTCATCAAAGAGATTTTAAAAATGAACGAGGATTAATTCCAGTTAAAATAGTTTTAGAAGCTAATCAAGATGATTTAAATAGGGTAATTGATAAATTAAATGAATTAAAAATTACTATATTGGAAATTGATGATATTATACGAAAAGAAAAAATTCCTATGGTTCTAATTGGTCATGTTATTGATACAGATATTAGAGATAGTGTTGATAGAATCAATCAATTAGATGGAGTTAATCTTGTTAATTTAGAAATAAAACTATCTGAAAATAATGAATCTTCAGCTATTCTCTTAATTGAATCTGATTTTGGTAAAAGAGATCTTGTTATCAATAGAGTTTCTCAAATAGCTAAAGAAAAAGAATTATTGGTAATTGATGAAGTTTAAACTGTATTTATTTTATTTATTTTATTTATTTTATTTATTTTATTTATTTTATTTATTTTATTTATTTTATTTATTTTATATATTTATATGTTTAACCATTATTCTCATAATTAAAAGTATAATTAGAGGTTATTATGAAGATTTGTCTTATAGGTTTAGGTGCTGTTGGTCAAGGAGTTCTTAAAGCAATACAATTAAAAAAAGAAGCAATACATGAAAGGTATGGATTAAATTTAAAAGTAGTTGCTGTTGCTGATTCTAAGGCAAGTGTTGTTAATGAAAATGGTTTAGATGAAGAAGAAGTATTAAACTATAAAAAAGAAAATGGTTCTTTATTAAATTTTGATTGTAGAAATAATACTAATAATAATACTAATAATAATACTAATAATAATACTAATACTAATATTAATAATAATATGAGTAATTTAAATGGAATAGAACTTTTAAATACTATTGATTATGATAGTTTAGTTGAAGCAACACCATCAAATATTAAAACTGGAGAACCTGCTAAATCTCTTACTTTAAAAGCATTTTCAGATAAAAAACATGTTGTAACTTCAAATAAAGGGCATTTGGCTTTATTCTATTTGGAGTTAATTTCGTCTGCAAATAAAAATAATGTGGAATTTAAATTTGAAGCTTCGGTTGGTGGGGCTATGCCAATAATTAATTTTCCTGAAGAATCTCTTTCAAGTGCAAACATTGAGTCTATAGTTGGGATTTTAAATGGAACCACTAATTATATATTATCTCGAATGACCAGTGAAGGTTCATCTTATGAAAATGTTTTAGATGAATCTAAGCAATTAGGAATAGCTGAAACAGATCCAACAATGGATGTTGAAGGAATTGATGCTGCATGTAAGACTGTTATTTTAGCAAATTCTGTATTAGGCATTAATTCAACTTACACTGATGTGGATGTTACAGGAATATCTAAAATCACTCCAGAATCTATTAATTTAGCAAAAAAAGAAGGTTATTTAATTAAATTAATAGCTGAAGTTTCATCTGTAAAATTAAAAGTAGGACCTCGCCTTGTTAAGAAAAACAGTCCGTATGCAATTGGAGGAACTTTAAACATGGCTACTTTAAAAACAGACCTTGCTGAGGATATAACCATTATTGGTAAAGGTGCAGGATCCTTAGAAACAGCATCAGCAATCTTAACTGACATTATCAATATTGGAAAAAAATATAAATTTTAAAAAACATAAACTAATTTTACTTATTAATAAATGGAATTAAGGAATTGAAAAAGTTTTATCTTTTTTATTTTTATATTCATTACAGAAATTTCTAAAATCACAGACATCACAGGTTCTCTCATCGGGAATAGCTTTCCATACACTTTTTATTGGAATGCCTTGAGCTTCTTTAATTAAACAACATTCAATTTCACCTACAACACTATCAAATTCATTAAGTGCATTGTCTATGGTAGTTTCATCAATTGTTATTATTCTAATTGATCTATTAATTTTAAATTCATCAGAAAGAACTGGAAATGTTTTTTCTTCACAATTCCAATCTATTATCTTCTTTAAATCATCATCAGGAATATTTTTTACAGATTTATCAATTTTATTATCAATTATATCTTGTCGAATTTCTTTTAAATCCTTTGTAGATGGAACTAATTCATTTAAATAAAAAATTATTCCAGCAATAATTGGTTTATCATCATTTAAATGGCGTCTTAACCAACTATATGTTAATATTTGTGATTCATGTTCTTTCCATCGTTCATTGGTTTTATTTGGTCGTTTCATTCCTTTATAATCTATAATTATTTCATATTCGTTTATTAAATTAACATCCAATGTTTTAAAATATTGGTTTATATCTTTATTTTTTCTAAGATAATTAAGTAATATATTATTTTGAGATAGTAATTGATTAATTTTTAATGAACTTAAAACATCTATAACTCCATTAATTGAATAGAATTCAGCTCTTTTCAAGTCGTTTTTAAATTCAGGAAGTTTTCTAACTCCACTAATAGCAACTTCAGCATCTTTCATCAGTGGAAATATTTCTTTACCCCAGATATTTATTGATTTTTCAATTCTTTCACTCATTATTCTTTTTTTTGGATTTTCATTTTTTTTATAGTTTCCATTAACATGGTCAAGAATTTTATATGGGCTATAAAATCTTTCACTTGGAGGATATAAACCACGAGTTTGAAGCCGTTCATCAATTTTTTCTTCTATTGGACGAATATCTTCTCGCCAATCCCATGGAAAAGGAGTTTTATTTAATTCCCAGTGTATATATGCTTCTTCCATAACACCATGAAGGAATTCACCAAACCAAAGCTGAAGAGGTTTTGATGGTGGGAGTGAACCTTTATTTTGATATCTATACTGTAAATTACAGGTTAAAAATGATAATATGTCTCCAGTTAAATTATATTCTGGAATTAAATAATCTTTAGATTTTGGAGACACTTTTATTATAAAATTTTCATCTTTTTCATTTTTTTCATCTTTTGCATTGTTTTTATGATGTTTAGATTTTGACATTGTTTTTTCCTTATGGCTTGATTTTCATTACTTATTAAATTTTTTAGTTTATATTGTTGAAAAAAATTTTTCTATTTCTTTTTCATATTCTTCTAAACTATTTTCATTAATAATTAAATAATCAGATAATGCTATAACAGTCCCTATTCCAAATTTTAATTCTCTTTGATCTCTTTCATAAAATAATTCATGTTCACTATTGTCATCTTCCCTATTTCTTAATTTTAATCTTTTAAATCGTGTTTTAGGACTTGCAAAAATTGATAAAATATAAAAATCATCAAAACTATTTTTAAACATTTCTACTTCATAAGGACTTCTAATTCCTTCAATAATGTATAGTGTTGTATCTTCTTTTTCAATATTTTCTTTAATATTTTCTTTAATGCTTTTTTCAATAGCTTTTAATTTTTTAATTGTGAGTTTAGCAACAACAAATTCTCCTTCTTCTTCTCTTAATTTTATTGCAGTAACTCCAATAGCTAATTTTCTTTTTTTCGCTTCTTCTCTAACACAATCTCCCATATTAACTATTTTTGCTCCTTTTTTAATAGCTATTTCACTCACATAACTTTTTCCTGATCCTGGAAGTCCTGAAATTCCTATAATTCTCATATTTTCACTTTAATATTTTTTATTTTTTATTTTTTTATTTTTTTATTTTTTTATTTTTTTATTTTTTATTTTTTTATTTTTTTTATTATTAATACATTTAGTAATGATAATATTATTTGTGCAATTATTAATTTTAATATTAATTTTAATAATGATTTTATTATTTTTATTTATTATAATTATTTTTTATATGATTTAAAGCATTTTTTAGATTATTATCATTTGAAAAATTAGATGCAATATCATTTAATTCTTCAATGCTCTTATTTTTAAATTTAATAGCTATTTTAATCATTAATGGAATAGCTCTAGTAATATTATCAACAATTGTAATATCTGACATTTGCGCTGTTCGAGATAATGGATTTAAATCAATAGCTATTATGAATTTGCCAGATTTTTTTAATATTTCTGCTCTATCTCCGTCTTCAAGTGCTACTAAAACAGTATCTGCAGAGTAAATTCCATTTTTACTTGCAGTTGCCCTTGGACTTTCTATTTCTTCAATATATTTTAAATTATCATTATCTGTTCCTAAAAGATCCATATATCCTTTATTTTTTAATATTTTTTCTATTTTCTCTACTCTTTCAGGAGTTCTATAAAAAAGGTTTAATTCTATTTTTCCATTAATAATCTTAGATAATTTAATTATTTCATCAATTGCAAGGGCTGTGGAATTTCCATTTATGGAAATAACTGGATTTTGGCTTGTTAATAATTTAGCAACACTTGCATAAATAGCTTCTTTGGATGTTTCAATTGTTTTTTCTCCTATTAAATAATCAAAAGTTTCGCCTCTACCATGTGCTATCATTCCAGTTTCAGCAAGAAACCCTTCTTTATACGCATTTTTGATTTTTTCTCTTTCAATTAACGAGTTATATCTTGGATGATTTTTAGATACCATTAATAAAATTTTGAATTTTATATTATTTAAATTTTTATAAAATCATATTTTTAAATAAATATTAATAATAGAAATGATATAATATTAAATATAATATATAATCTAAGATATTTATTATATTTTCTAAAATTATTTATATTAAATTTATATTAAGTTATATTAAGTTATATTAAGTTATATTAGGTTATATTAGGTTATATTAGCCCATAATTAAGTTATATTGAAGTTATATTAAAGTTATATTGAATTTATATTAAATTTAAGGAGGAATTTCATGGAATTAATGGAAAAATTAGTTAATGCTTCTGGAATTAGTGGTTTTGAAGGAGATATAGTTAATATTATTAAAAATGAATTGATTAAACATGTTGATGATATTGAAGAAGACATTATGGGAAACATAATAGCTATTAAAAAACCTAAAGATGAGGATAATGGTTTAAAAGTAATGTTGGCTTCTCACATGGATGAAATTGGACTTATTGTTCGTCATATTGATAAAGATGGTTTTGTTTTATTTTCTAAAATCGGTGGAATAAATGATCAAATGTTAATGAATCAAATGGTTACTATTCATACCAAAAATGGTGATATTACTGGAGTTATTGGAGCAAAACCACCTCACAGAATGAAAGAATCTGAAAGAAAAAAAATAATCGATCATGAAAATATGTTTATTGATGTTGGGGCAGTTGATGGAGAGGAAGCAAAAACTATGCTTGATGTAGGGGATCCTATTAGTTTTAAACCAAATTTTGAAAAGTTTCCTAATGATTTAATCATGGGAAAAGCATTAGATAATCGTATTGGCTGTTATGTCATGATTGAAGTTTTAAAAAGACTTAATTCAAATGCTACGGTTTATGGTGTTGGAACAGTTCAAGAAGAAGTTGGTTTAAAGGGTGCTAAAACTTCTGCTTTTAAAATTAATCCTGATTTAGCTTTAGCATTAGATGTGACAATAGCTGGTGATCATCCAGGAATTAAAGAAGATGAAGCTCCAGCAAAAATAGGGAAAGGTCCAGCTATTATTTTAGTTGATGCAAGTGGACGTGGATTAATAGCTCCAGAAAAGGTTAAAAAACTTTTAATTAATGCTGGAGATAAAGCTAAAGTTAATTATCAATTAGAAGTTGGTGAAGGTGGAACTACAGATGGAACAGCTATTCATTTGACTCGTGCTGGCATTCCAACTGGTGTTGTTTCTGTTCCTACAAGATATATCCACACAACAGTTTCTGTTGCAAGCATGAAAGATGTTGAAGAGACAATTGAACTTTTAGTTACTGCAATAAACGATTTATAATTTTTTTATATTTTTTTTATATTTTTTTTATATTTTTTTTATATTTTTTTTATATTTTTTTTATATTTTTTTTATATTTTTTTTATATTTTTTTTATATTTTTTTTATATTTTTTTTA
>JAISIT010000129.1 GCA_031261915.1 Candidatus Methanoflexus mossambicus | reverse complement strand
AATAATAATAATAATAATAATAATAATAATAATAATTTGAAAGTAACTAATTTTGGAAGAGCTATTTCAATGTCTTTTTTAACTATTGATAATGGAGTTTACATTAAAAATTCACTAAAAACTATTTTTAATAAGTTTTTCATTAATTTTAAATCTAAAAAAAATAAAAAATTAAAAAATACTAATATCAAAAATACTAATATCAAAAATAATGACATCATTAACAATAATAAAAACAATAATATGGATAATAATACTAATACAAATAATACTAATAGTAATAACAAACACATCAAAAATAATGAGGTTATTAAACTTTCTAAAAATATTAAAGTAAAAACAAAAGAAGATTTTTCAAAAAAACTATTTTTAGATATTTTGAATATGATTATTCCATTAGAGCTATTTGAAAATGCGTATATCTCATTACAGATGCAAAATCATCTGAGTTCCACATTAAAACTTCAAATTTCTTCAAGATTATTTTCTTCATCTAATTTAGATATACTTTCATCAGGAGATACAATAGCTAAAATTGACAATAAATTTCAAGATGCCCTTTTAAAAATCCATACAGACTTTTTAAATTGTGAATGTAAAGATAAACCTTTTTGTGATTGTTTACAAAAAGAAATATCATTATTCATAGTTAATGAACGTTTAAATAAAAAAGATCCTGTTGAAATTTCAAAAAAATTATTAAATAATTATCAAATTCAAGTATATCCTAATGATATCTTTTCTTATCTTGATAATCTTGTGCGACTTCTTGATGGTTCAAAAAGAATAGCTATTTCAATGAATTTTAAAAAATTATCAGATAAAATACAGTATTTAATTAAATTAATTGAAAATGGTTAATATTTTAATCATATATATTTATATTTAATTAACTTGTTTCAATTAACCTAATTCAATTAACCTAATTCAATTAACATTAATTCAATTAACATTAATTCAATTAATTATTAACTTTTGATTATATCATTAAGTGAAACATATAATTAAAATGTGAAAAAAAGTAATTTAAGCTTATTTTAAAAAGTATTTTGGAAAGAAAAATCGTCTTATAACTTTTATTAGTATTTATGTCTTTTATAAAATAAATTATAAAAAAACAGACTTTCTTTGTGAGAGAGAGTAACTATAAACAATTTTTTGAATCTTTCTTTCCTTAAGACAATGTTTAATCTTTTGTCATTGAATTTTTAATATTAGAATTAGATCTAATTTATCGTCATTGATATTACTAACATTGAATATTTAAGCATATGCTTATGTGCATGTACAAAGCACATAATTATATATATGTTTTTATAGTATATTAATATTGTTATTATTTAATAAATTGTTATTATTTAATAAATTGTTATTATTATATGATATTTTCTATAAATTACTTAAAAAACAATGCAAAATTAAAATGGATAAAAAAATGAAGATAGAATTCACTGCACATGGACATAGATTTATTACTTCTAAACATAAATCTACTTTTGAAATTACAACAGAAAAAGATTTAACTCCTGCTGGAGATTGTATTATTGGTGTTTCATCTGATTTAAACTTAAATGATTTCAATAATGAGTTTAAAAGTAAAATAACAAATGATAAAACAGAAATAATTGTAAATCTTTATACTCCTAATGGATTTGATACAATAAAAGGTTTTGGAGATAAAAATTTAACATTATCCCATCCAACAGATGTTGTTATTAGAAAAAGTAATTTTACTTGTTCAAGAACTTTAATGATCAAAGCAAATAAAGCAGCTATTGATTTGAACCCTGAATTAATTAATGATTTAAAAAATTGTGAAAATTTAAATGTTGAAATTATTTTAAATGACAAAGAATAGCTTAATTTTGATTATAATCCATTGTTTTTAATAAAAATTTCCAAAGACATTAATTTTTTAGTATATTCTTATTAATTCATTATTACTTTTTTACTAATTCTTATTAATTCATTATTATTTTTTTATTAATTCTTATTAATTTTCTTCAATTTTTTATTTTTCAATCATAACATTTAAATACTTTTAAAAATAAAATATTTATTACTATTTTTAATTACTAAATTTTTGTAAATTGCAGGGATGGTCGAGCGGTCAAAGGCGCTAGGTTGAGGGCCTAGTGGGGTAGCCCTTCGCGGGTTCGAATCCCGTTCCCTGCATCTTTAAACCATTAATAATTTCAAGTATTTTTTTTAAATTAATTAGACTAATTAAACTTTAACTTAATTAACTTATTAACTTAATTAAGTTAATTTAAACTAATTAAATTGATTTAATTAAATTTGATTAAAATAATTACTGATTAAAATTAATTAAATTATAAATACTCTTCTTTTTTTTAAGTTTTTGTGATATTATGAAAGCAGTAATCCCAGCAGCAGGTTTAGGAACAAGATTTTTACCAAGCACTAAAGCACAACCAAAAGAAATGTTACCAGTTTATGATAAACCAACGATTCAGTACGTTATTGAAGAAGCAGTGGCATCTGGAATTGATGATATTTTAATCGTGACAGGTAAAGGAAAAAGACAAATTGAAGATCATTTTGATAGGTCTTTTGAATTAGAACATAATTTAAGAGAAAAAGGAAAGATTGATACTTTAAAGGATGTTAAAGCAATCTCTGATTTAGCAGACATTTATTATGTTCGTCAAAAAAAACAAAAAGGGCTTGGAGATGCAATTTATCAAGCGAGAAAACACATAGGAGATGAACCATTTGCAGTTTTACTTGGAGATACAATCACAAAAGGAGATATTCCTTGCACAAAATCATTAATAAATATTTATAATAAGTATAATGCTTCAGCTATTGCTGTTGAAGCAGTTCCATCTGAAAAAGTTGAAAGATATGGAATAATAAGTGGAAATGAAATTGAAAAAAATGTTTACAAAATTGATCGTTTAGTTGAAAAACCTTTAGTCGATGAAGCACCATCTAATTTAGCTATTATGGGTCGTTATGTTTTAGATAGTGATATTTTTGACTTGCTTAAAGATACAGAACCTGGTTTTGGTGGTGAAATTCAATTAACTGATGCATTATCTAATTTATCTCAAATTTATGGTCATATTTTCAATGGTTCTTCTTATGATATTGGTAACAGATTTGAATGGCTTAAAACTTCAATAGAATTTGCTTTAAATGATGATGAATCACATGACGAATTATTAAAATATTTAACTGAAATTTGTAAATGCAATCATTAAATCTTTAAAATAATTACCTAAAGGTGTAAACATTTCTAATTTAAACAATAATTTAAACAATAATTTAAACAATAATCCAAATAATGAGTTGAATAATCAGTTAAATAATGAATTTACAGAATCAAATGAAAATATCGAAGATTTAAAGAAAGAAAATCTTGAACTTAAAGAAATAATCAATTTAAAAGAAAAAGAAATGAATACAATAGTTTTAAAACTTAATCAAAAAATTTCACAAATTTATGAAGATAAAGATAAGCTATTCAATGAACTTAGAACTCTTCAAATGAAAGAACTCGATTTAAAACTTAAAAACTATAATCAAAATCAAATTGATCGTCAAAGATTAGAACACAGACTTTCTCTTACTCAACAATCATTAAAACAAGCCAAAAATGATATAAAAACTTTAAAATCCATTATTTCTGAATTAGAAAAACAAAACTTATTTGATTTTATTTTAAATAAAAAAACTAATAGCTATTATAACTATTTTAAATCTAATACTGACAATATAGAACAGTAATAACAATAATAGTAATAGTAATATTAATAACAATATTAATAGTAACAATAATTAATAAAATATTAGTTAATATAATAGTAATAGTAATTAATAGAATATTAGCCAATATAATAATAATTAATAATAGTAATCAATAAATATTATTTTTCATTTCTAATTTCATCTTCAATGGCATCCCATAAATCAACAGCCCAAGTTCCTTTTCCATCAATTACCATGTCCAACAATCGCAATTTTCCATCTTTTAATCTAAACAAACGATAATCTTGCTGTTTAGCTTTTTTACCTTCTTTGTTGCAGTCTAAGTACAATCCTTCATCGTAATCAACTTCAAAGTTTCCAGATTTAACAAAATCTCCAACTAAAGAATAACCATTTTTCACACTTTTATCTAATTTTTCTATTGTTTTTAACCAACCTCCAGACATTCTAAAATTCATATCTGGATCAATAGCTTTCATTTCTTTTTCCCAATTTAAAATCATTAAATCACCTTTATTTTTGATATTTTTATCT
>JAISIT010000067.1 GCA_031261915.1 Candidatus Methanoflexus mossambicus | reverse complement strand
GCATAAATTCTCCAACCATGATCTAAAAGAGATTTTGAAGCTTTTTTACCTTCAACTCCTAAACCAATGACTGCAGCTTTCATATTATGTCTCCCTTTTTTAATTATTGAATTAAGAATGTTTAATAATGATTATTCTAAAATTAGAATATGGGTATAACTACTATTAAAATGTTACTATTTATAATCTAATTAAATTGATAAATACCAATTATAAACATTATTTTAAAAATAATATACAATATAATGAATAATATAATACTATAAATAATATATATTCACTAAAAAGCTATTACTATTATTACCCCTACTTTATTATCTCTACTTAAATTTTATTACATAGATTTCTATAAACATTATATTTTATTTTTGAATTACAATTTGGTTACAATAATGTAGTAAATACAAGACATATGATTGTTAAAATTTAATTAAATTTTTTTATTTATGGTATTTTCTGATTGTGTTTCATTTAAGATTAATTATATTACATATCTCCCATATTAAAAAAAGTTTTTTCTAAGCTATTTATGATTTTTCATTGTTTGATTTTAATAAAATCCCTACATAAAATATTTTAATATCATTACTTAAATTTTTACCGATATCTTCGTCAAAATATAGTTTTTTTCCTTCCCTTATCATTGTAAAGTTAGAATTATCCTTATTTAATTGTTCTACCCATTCTTTTCCTTTTACATATGTTTCAGTTTCTAACACTTGTTTATGCCTATTTAAAAGTTCATCAAGTGAGTTTATTGTTTTTTTTGGCACCATTGTTGTACTTTTTCGCATGCTCTCGGTTACATCATTAATTGTAAAATAATCATTTTTATATCCATTCATGAGCTTTTTTATAACCTTTTTATCAAGGTTGGTTTCATTATCTAGTTTTTTAAGGATTATTTCGAATATTTGTGAATCTAATTCGTTGCCTATATCTTCATTAAAAGATAGTTTTTGTCCTTGCCTTATCATTGTAATATTATAATTATCCTTATTTAATTGTTTTACCCATTCTTTTCCTTTTTCATATGTTTCATCTTTTAATTGATCTCTAGATTGTTCTAAGATTCCATTGAAGATATATACTGAATCATCTTGCACATAATTCGAATACTTAATATCTAATTGGATATATAAAGTTGAACTCATTTTAACACTATATTCTTCTATTATATCCATTATTTTGAGACTCATTTTTAATTCTCCCTAACTTTTTCCCCATACATTTCATCATTTTCTTGTATTTTGTCAGATCATATTGTTTTCAATCATTTCTATAATAGTTTCTTTGTTTGAATTTATAGAAGAAACATCATTTTTGTATTTTTTATTAAGCCTTGTACTATTTTTAATTGATGAAACTACTCCAGAATATCCAGGATATATGTATTCTTCACTACAACCTTCAATATTTAACTCTTTCAATATTTTTTCTTTAAATTTTGATGGAATGATGAATTTATACAATAATTTTATATCATTTTTCATTATTTCTTTCTTCATTTTTTCAAGTGATTCAATCCCACACATATCCCTTAATTGCCCATCCATTAATTTTTCTATTTTTTCATCTAACGGTGTTCTATTAATTTCAGCACTTCCAACTTTCTCTCTCCAAAAAGTGAATAATCCTTTTTGAGCAGCCATAAAAGGATTTAGATGATATTGTGGCCTATAAATATACAATGGACAATTGTTTAATCTTTGTGTCCCTTCTTCTTTACTAAAATATTTTTCGAATATTTGATAATTCAGTGCCCATAAAACACAATCATTATCTTTATTTTTTTTCCATAAACACCCTACTGTTGCAAAATATAATGCAGTTTTATAATTATAACTCCAATCCAATGCTATTGTTGGTAATCCATAATGTTGAGCTAGACTAATAATTTCAAAATATTCATCATCAGGCCATGTATTATTGTTTAATAAACTATTAATTAAGTCATTATCTACAACATTATCCATTATCAATCGAAGTTTATGATTATAAGGAACTTTTAAGCCTGATTTATCTGCCAAATTTAAAAATTTTTTCAATACCACAATCTCTTTTAAAGTTTGATATATACTATTATCATATAACTGACTATGATTATAGAATTTATCAATTTTTTTTATAATTTTTCCATTTTTTTCTTCTTGTCTCAAAGATGAAGGAACTAAATCATATTCTACATTTTCTAAACCTCTAAAAATATAATTTTCACGTATATCTGGACAACATTCGTCACATTTTCCTTGAATTAAGTTAAAAATATCATCACTTTTTTTAATTGGAATTGGTTTAATATAATTCTCATATGGCAATTGAATCCCTCATTATCTAATTATTACTAACAATACTGAAAATAAAATGATGGGCTTGATGGATTTAAACCACTGTCGACAAAATTAGGAGTTTTCTATCCTTCCAAGCTAGGCCACAGCTCAGTTAGTATAATTGTTTAAGTTGTTATGTTATGATAATCAAATATATCCAATGATTTCAATAACAACTATAATATATAGATATAACTTATATAAAATGATATTTATTTTACAATTAAGATTATACTTATTTAAAAATCATCCCAAAATACTATAAAGATATCTATTAATAAAGACAACTATAAATATTTTTAAAAAACATAGCAAATTCATGATAAAAACTTATAAATATTAAAAATTTAAAAAATGCCTTCAGTAATATCATTAATAACAATAGTATTAGCAATATTAGTAAATTAATAATACTAATAATAATAATGCCTTCATTAATATCAATAATACTCATAATACCAATAAGAGTAATATTAATAATATTAATAATATTAATAATGCTAATTTAATGTTATATTAATACATATAACTAATTCACTATTATAATAAATTAATAAGAGGAAATAAAATGTTTGAAGATGAAGTAGATGATAAAGTATATAATCTTTTAATAAGTAAAGGAAACGACCAAAATAATGAATATAATCAATTTGTAGAAAAATTATATTCAAAAAATGATTTTTTATGGAAAGAATCTGTTGCAGGATCATATTCAAATATTTCAGAAAAATTCTTTAGTAAAATAGATGTTGTAATTATTCTATCAGGATTATATGAAAAAAATAAAGAAACAATAGATTTAATTGTTGAAGCATCCAAAAAGTATAAAACCCCTATAGTTCTTGTAAGACCACATGGTCTTGAAGAAGTTCCAGAAAACCTTGAAAAAATAGCTGAAGGGCTTGTAGGTTGGAATGCTAATTGTATTGTTGATACTATAAAAAATGTCATTAATAGTTAGAATAATCTTTAAAATTATTATCAAAAATTATAAAGTTTATTCATCAATAAACACATTAG
>JAISIT010000287.1 GCA_031261915.1 Candidatus Methanoflexus mossambicus | reverse complement strand
AATACGCTGGATGAAAATAGAAAAAATAAACAAATAAATATTAAAATCAAAAATTAAGCATTTTTTTAATTATGGTCACTAAAATTTTCTTCCAACCAGTTGATTTTGACAGTGCCAATTATATTTTGTCTTTAGTTCCCCATCGTTTGAACTCAGCATTATCAATTTTTAAAATATCTAAAACCTTACCTACAATAAAATTAGTCATTTCATCAATATTTTTAGGGTTGTGGTAAAATCCAGGCATTGCAGGTAAAATAATTCCTCCTTCTTGTGAAATTTTCAACATATTTTCAATATGAGTAGTTCTAAGGGGAGTTTCTCTTGGAACAAGGATTAAATCTCTTCTTTCTTTTAATGCAACATCTGCAACTCGAGTGATTGCATTGTTTCCGTAACCATTACTAATCGCAGATAATGTTTTCATTGAACATGGCACAATAACATAAGATTCAAATCTAAATGATCCACTGTTTATTGTTGAACTTAAGTCTTTTGAGTCAAAATAATAATCAGCCAATTCTTTTAAATAATCTATTTTTTCATCTAAATTAGCAGAATTATTTAATTCATAATCAATTACTTTTTTAGCATTTTCACTAATAATAAGTCCTATTTCTTTTTTATATTTTTTTAAAGCTTCAAGGAGTTTTTTAGCATAAATTACTCCACTTGCTCCAGTAATTGCAATTAAAATCATGATTTCACTCTGTTTTTATTGTTATATTTTTTTCATGGTTATTTTTTATGGTTTTTTATGGGGGTTTTTTATTTTTTTTTATTGTTAAATAATTTTACTTATAATAATTTGGATTGGGTTGTATGGTATTTATTAAATTTATTTTTATTTATTTCTGGAAGATTTAGATAATCTTCAAATTTAAACTTATATATTTTAGATTTATATTCTTCTGGAATAAATAATGAAAGTTTAGGATAATTAAATCTTGCTTCCTTTAATCCTCTTACAACACTTGAAACTTCAGTTAAACGATAAATATCCTCACTTTGATCATCGTATACTTGAGTTTTCATTTCATTGAATCTTGGATAAGATGCAATATCTAGAAAAACATAATCTTTATCTAAACCATATTTCTCACTAATTTCTTCTTCTCCTTTTCGTAAGTCTTCTTTTTTAATTTTAAATATTTTTTGAGGATTTATGAATTGATTAACACTAACTGATTTGTATCTTTTAAAAAGATTCCTATTATCTAATCTTGTCATAATATCCTTTGGATAACCATAGCTATTTCTAAATTTACTTACAATATCCATATCATCATAGAGATATGCTGTTGATAAGTCAATTATTCCTTCATTTCCAGCTATTTTAAGGGCTCTTCTAAACATTGAATTCGATATTCGTGTTGTATGATGTTGATAAACACTTGGATACATGTAATATCTTGCAACTAACATTGCTTCAGCAGCTAAAATTCCTTTAATGTTTAAAACAATTGTTTTTTCTAATTTCATATTTGAAATTAATCTTTCAACATCAATAACTCCATAAGCAACTCCAGTGTAGTGAGAATCTCTCATTAAATAGTCCATTCTATCTACATCTATTTCTCCAGAAACTATTGGTCCTAAAATACCTTTTCCATTAATAATATCTACAATTTCATTTAGATTAAATTGATTATTTAAAATATCTGATATTTCAATTTTTTTAATAACTTTTGCTGTGAATTTTTCATGGGGTTCATCTAAAACAGATTCTGATGCATGAGAAAATGGTCCATGTCCAATATCATGTAACATTGCAGCTATTCTAACTAACTCTACATCTTCTTTTGATAAATCTAAATGTTTTGATAGTTTTGATGCTAAATGCATCGTTCCAAGAGAGTGTTCAAGCCGGGTATGGTTTGCACCAGGATAAATCATAGAAATCCATCCAAGTTGCTTTATTCTTCTAATTCTCTGCATCTGAGGACTGTTTATTAATTCTATTTCTAAATCATTTAATGGTAAATTTCCATGTATGCTATCTCTTATAAATTTTTTATCCGTAGAAATTTTAATTCCCCATTATTAGTTATTTATTATTATTTAAATTATTTTATTACTTTATTCTTTTAGATTATTTTATTATTTTATTTATTCTATTTAATTTAATTCTATTATTCTATTATTCTATTATTCTATTATTCTGTTTCTAAAGTTTTTCCATAATGGAGTTTTTAAAAAACTTTCATCTGCATTATTAATCATTTTATTAAATTCTTCTCCAGAAACAGTGAAATAAAAATCATTTTTATGTTTCATGATTTTCAGTAGTATATTTTTAATTTTTTCATTTCTTTATTTTTTATTTTATTATAGTACATAATTTAAATATCGTTATTAAATTATATTTTAAGTTATAAAATAGTTTAAATACTTTAAATATTTTAAATACTTTAAATTATTTATATATAACTATTTAAATATTGTGCTGTTTTTATCATTATTTTAATAATTTTAGTAATAATTTATATTAAAAAAGTATTAATTTTTTTAATTTAAAAAAAATAATAGAAAATTAATATAATTGCTATAAACTTAATATAATTACTATAAACTTAATATAATTACTATAATGGTATATATGATATATATTATGGATAAAATATTGTTATTTATTATAAATTATACTTAACCACCAGATAAAATGATTTTAGTTCCAGAATCAGAGATTTCTTCTTTTTGAAAATCTAAATCAAATTTAACTTTTTCAATAATGTCATTTAAAGCAGCTAAAGATTCTTTTCTATGTTTTCCAAGAATAGCTACTAAAAATAAACTATCTCCAGTGTAGAATTTTCCAATATAATGGACAACACTAATCTCAATGGTGTCATATTCTTTTGAAACATTTTCAACAAGTTCTTCTAATTCTTTTTGTGTATTTTCAATATCTGTTGTTGTCAGGTTTAACTCTTTAACTTTTGAGTTGTCTTCTTTTCCTCTAACAAATCCTTCAAATGTAAAAATAGCTCCACCACTATCAACATCTTTATTTTTTTTAATTTTTTCAACTAATGACGCAATGGAATAAATTTCATCGCCTTTTTGAACAATTTTAACTACCATAATATCACAAATAATTTTGATTTTTAAATAATTAGTAAAAAACAATTTTGAATTAATAATTAATAATTAATAAATTTTAATAATTAATAAATTCATATTGAGTTAGGAATTAAAATAATTTAATCATATTTAATTTAAAATAATAAATAATATCTAATTTAAAGTTATATTTAATTTTATACTTAATTAATAATTTAAATAATATTAAATTGATTTAGATAAATTAAATTGATGTAAATAATTTAAAATAATTTAGAATGAGATATAGAAAATGATTTAGAAAATAATTTAGAAAGTATTATAGAAAATAATATATGATATGTATCTTATTTTTTTTATTTTTAATAAGTTAAATTTCATTTATTTCTTTGGATGAAATTTCTTTTAATCTATTTACTCCATCTATTTTATTTATTGTTTTTAAAACAGATTTAGGGACGAATTCTTCCCAATTTTCATTATTTAACATTTTAAATCGTATATCTCTTCCAGATAGGTTTTTTCTATCAATAAGTGGAGGAATTTCAACATTGTAATTTTTTTCTTTAAATAAACGTTGAATTAAAGGATTTCCACTATAAACTACATTGAATTTAGGGCATAGATTTTCTACATGGGATACCCAGACGGAATTTTTCATAATATCTGGAATAGGAATTAGATAATAAGAATCTCCAGGAATCTTTTGTTCTGATAATGCTTTTTTAAGCATTAAAACTCTTTCTCCAGCAGTAAATGGATTGGATTGGCTATGGCTCATTTGAGAACTACCAATACCAATGATTAATTCATCAATATCTTCAAAACTTTGTTTAATTATCTCAAGATGTCCATTATGTGGGGGTTGCATTCTACCAATTAAAATTCCTCTTTTAATTCCCATTTAACTCCCTCATTTTGAGCTATTATTCGATTATTATCTAATTTGCTATTTATTAGTATTTATTAGTATTTATTAGTTATTTATTATTCTATTTGATTATTATTTATTTGCTATTTATTTGATTATTATTTATTCTTGGATGATTAATTAGTTATTTTTCTTTAATCATATTTAATAATGCTGCCGCAATGTCTAATGAAGTGTATCCTTCTCCCATTAATTCTTCAACATTTTTAATATTTTTGTCAAGATTGGAATTTTCAATAACCTCAACAACTTTTTCAAGGATTAAATTAGCTTTTTTATTTTCAATATCTCTTAAACTTGGGATTTTTTCTTGTTTAATTGTAGATTTAGTGTATTTACGAATATCTCTTAGTTTATAAATTTCTTTTCCTGCTACAAATGTAAATGCATATCCTGCTTTCCCTGCTCTTCCAGTTCTACCGATTCTATGAATATAATATTCACTGTCATTAGGCACATCGTAATTAAAAACTGCTTCTACATTTGGAACATCAATACCTCTTGCTGCGACATCGGTAGCTACTAATATTTCTATTTTCCCTTTTCTAAATTTATTCATCACTTTATCTCTTTGATTTTGGCTCATATCTCCATGAATACCATCAGCAGAAAATCCTCGTGCTTTTAAATCTCTAGTTAATCTATCCACTCTTCTTTTGGTATTACAAAAAACTAAAGACAAATTTAGATCATAGATATCAAGTAACCTAGTTAATGTTTCTAGTTTCATCTTTTCTCGAGTTTCATAGTATATTTGCTCAATATCTGGAGCAGTTAGTTTATGATGTGGAACTTTAAGAAGTTCTGGTTTGTTTTGATATTTTTTAGCTAAATTCATTATTTGTCTTGGAATTGTAGCTGAAAATAATAATGTTTGACGTTTTTTAGATGTAGTTTTAAGGATTTTTTCAATATCCTCTCTAAAACCCATATCTAACATTTCATCAGCTTCATCTAAGACAACAGTTTCAATTCCAGATAAATCTAAAGTTTTTCGTTCAATATGGTCAATTAATCTACCTGGAGTTCCAATTACAACATGAACTCCTTTGTTTAATACTCTTATTTGGCGTCCAATAGCTTGACCTCCATAAATAGGAAGTATATATAATTTTTTCATAAATGTGCTTAATTTAGCAAATTCTTCAGCTACTTGGATACATAATTCGCGAGTAGGACAAATTACAATAGCTTGAGGGCTTGTATCTTTTATAAAAATCTTTTCTAAAATAGGAACAGCAAATGCAAGGGTTTTTCCAGTTCCAGTTTGTGCTTGACCTATAATATCTTTGCCTTTTAACGAAACAGGAATTGTTAACTTTTGTATAGGTGTAGGTTCATCAAAACCTAATTTTTTTATTGCTTTTTTTATTGAGTCTGATATTTCAAAGTCTTCGAATCTTAAATCTTCCATTTTTTCCCTTCATTGGTTATTTGCAATATATTTATAATATTATTGATTGATTGGTTCATATTTACTTAAATATTTTAAAAATATAGATTATTATGATTAGTATTGATTTTAAGTAAATTATAATTGATTTAAAGTAATGTTAAGCATAAGAATTTCTATTTAATCATTTTAATTTATTAAATTCTTTTAATTTATTAAATTTATAATTCGTTTAATGTATTAAATTCTTTTAATATTTTAAATAAAGTATACATTTTAAATTTAAATTATTTCATCATTTAATCATTTTGTTATTAATATTTTTGTTATTAATCCAATATTTAATTAAATTTTTAATAAAAATTATTATATTTTACATTATGTTTAATTATATGTTTTTAATCACATTTAAATATAATTAAAATTCTTATAATTATATATCATTATTAACAATTATAATCTAATAATATATTATGATTTAATAATTATATAATTTAATAATAATCATAATCTAATATATTATATAATATCAAAATTCATTTTATAAAATTTATTTTTTGGTAAAAATATGATAAAAATTGAGAATTTAAGTAAATCATACAAATTAGACAATGGTGAAGAGGTTTCTGCATTAAAAAACATTAATTTAAATGTTAAAGATGGAGAAATTCTTGGTATCATTGGGGTTAGTGGATCAGGGAAAACTACATTGCTTAGAATACTTAGAGGTGTGGAAGAGTTTGATGATGGAATTGTTACTGTTGCTGGAATAGAATTAAAACCAGATACAAGTAAATATTATTTTAATGAAGTTAAAACCAAGACAGCTATTCATTTACAACGATCCTTTGGCTTATGGCCTGAAACTGCTTTAGAAAATGTCCTTCGTAAGCTTTATGGTGCAAAATATGGTGATGAAGCAAATATTGATTTTGAAATGGCTTATAGCACTTTTGAAGATGAAGCAATGAGATTATTGGAACTTGTTGGTCTTGAACATAAAGCCAAACATTATGCTCCAGTTTTAAGTGGTGGTGAAAAGCAAAGATTGATAATAGCTCGCCAGTTAGCTAAAAAACCAAAAGTAATGTTGCTTGACGAACCTGCAACTATGGCATGTCCAAAGACTAAACAAGAAATATTAACAGCAGTTAAAAATATTAACAAAGAATTAGGAGTGACTATAGTTTTAGTATCTCATTTACCAGAAATACAAAGCTATTTAGCAGATCGTTTGATTTTAATGGATAATGGAGAAATTAAAAAAGAAGGCAATCCAGATGAAGTAATATCTGAATTCTTAAAAGATATTGAAGATGAAATTCCATTAGAAACTGATGATATTCAAAATAATGAAGAAATAATTAAAGCTATTGATTTAAATAAAAAATTCTTCCTTTTAAATGGTGGAGATGTTTTAAATATTAAAGATATTTCATTTGAAGTTAAAGATAAAGATATTTTGTCTTTAGTTGGTTCAAGTGGTGCTGGAAAAACTATTCTCCTAAGATTGTTGGCAGGATTGGAAGACAGCGACAGTGGGAATGTATATTATAAATTGAGAGATAATGATTCAATTAATTCATTTAATGAAAACAAAGATAGATATAAATCTAAATTTTCAAGTATTGATGAGAATGGAGATATTTGGATTGATATAGCTAAACCAAGTTTAAATAGGATGGATATTCGTAGAAACTTAGGTTTTATGCATCAAGAATTTGCTTTATCTCATTATGCAACATTAAGAGATCAATTAGCTGTTAAATTAGGATTTAAAAATCAATATGTTATTGATGATGCTAAAAAAAGAGCAAAAGAATTAGATTTATCTGATGAGCTATTAGATTCATTTTATCAATTAACAGACCTCCCAGAAATCGAAGCAAGGTCAAGATTAGAAAAAATAGGGCTTGATACTGATATTTTAGATGAGTTATTCCCTAAATTCCCAGAAACTGCAGTAAAAGAAGAAATAGCTCCAATATTTGATGCATTAGATCTTCCTTTAGAAATTATCAATCGAAGATCCTATGAACTTTCAGGAGGACAAAAAGTTAGAGCTATTTTAGCATTAGCATTATGTTCCAAACCAGAAATATTAATATTAGATGAACCATTTGGTGATTTAGATCCTCTTACATTGAGAATCGTTGCTAATTCAATTAAAAAGATCAATAAAGAATTAGGAACTACTATTGTAATGGTTAGCCATAACATCGATTTTATAAAAGAATTAACAAAAACAGCAATATTAATCGATAATGGTGAACTTTTAGACAAAGGAAATCCAGATAAAATTCTTAAAGAATTTATGAATCAATGTAATGCTGAATATTTATCTAATTTACAAATTTAGTTTGTTAGTTCATTATTATGAATTTTAATTATTTTTAATTATTTTTAATTCATGTTTATAGTTATTTTAACTAATTTTAACTTTTTTAAAACTATTTTTTTTTTATTTTTTTTTATTTTCAATTTATATTTTTAATAATTTTTAGAAAAAATAAATATATTTATATAATTTAAGGAATATATTTGTTAATATTATCTATTTTTATTAAATATAACTGTGATTAATAATCATTCTTATAATTAATGTTATTATTAATAATATTATTTGAAATACTGTTTGTATTGTTAATATTATTAGTAATATTCTTCTTATTGTTAATATTTTTATTTTAAATATCGGGATTTATATTAATTTTTACTTAGTTCATATTTGGAGTGTTTTCATGGATAAAAGTCGTAAAGTTGCAGCTATTCATATTCTTGCAGGAATTATTGCAAGTCCTATCACTGGAGCTATTTCTGCAGGGATAATACCAGGAATTGGAGCAAATCAAATTTTTGCTTCACTTGTAGGGATAGTTATTCTTTATATTACTGGTCAAATTACTGACAAATTATACAAATCTGAGGATTATGGAGGATTTAGAAAGTGGTTAGGTGATGGAATAATTCCATTTGGATGTATATGGTTTGTTTTATGGACTATTTGGTTTAATACATTTTCACCAGTTGTTTTATAATTATTTTTATATTATTTTTACTTTTTTTTAATCTATTTACCTTTCTTTTGATACAATTCTTTTTTCTTTTTCTTTTTTTCTTTCTTTATTTTTATTTTCTTTATTTTTATTATTTATATTTTTAATAAACTTATTTTTAAAAATAAAAAGTATAATACTTTTAATATTTAAAATAATAATTTACTTAATATTACTAATTAATTTAATAAGTTATAATGAACTTAGAAAATAAATATTATTTAAACAATAAAATAAAAATTTAATTATAATTTAAATATTAATTATAAAATTTAATGGTTAATTACTTAAAGTTCTCTTTTTTGTTTTTAATTTTTTTTTATCATAGTTTGTATTGATTTTGTTTAATTTAAATCAATTTATATGGATATAACTTGATTATATTTGTATAACTCATTGTATATTTGTATAAATTAGTGTATCTTGTAATAATTGTTTATGGTAAGAAAAATATCCATAATATTACGAATATGAATGCTAAAATGAATATTAATGGAGCTATTATTTTACTTACGGCAACAATGGAACTAATGGTGGAAACAAGTTCTGTTGAGTTGTTAGGTCCGAAAGTATTAATATTTAAAATTCTTTCGTTTGTCATTCCTGCTTCAACTGTTTCTAAATCATTTAATGCGTCATCAATAGCTATTTTTACATATTCTATGATTTTATCCTGATAAGATAAACCTATTGGGTTGTAACCTTTCGATAATGTGTTAACTGAATGAGTATCGGTTGTCATAACTTCAATTTCATCTAAACCTTTTTCTTTAATCTCTTTTATAATTTTATCTCTAAATCCAGTTTTCATATTATTTGAATCAAATAAAATATATGCTGTTTTTTGATTAGAGTTTTCAACAATCATAACTTTAACTCCACTATCTCCAATGCCTTGATTTTTATCTAAATCTTCCATTAAGTTTTCACCACAACCTACTCTAATGCCTCGTTCTTTCACTGTTTTTTTAATTTTATTTATAGCATCCAATAGCTGAAACATTTCTGGATTTCCAGGTAAAACTCTTCCACTATCTTCATCAAAGGAATTATGGCAATCTACAATGATACTATTGGCAATAGCTGGATTATTTTTACTTTGATTTAATGCTGCTAATCCTACTCCAAATTCTATATCATCGCTTCCATAGGGTGCAAAAGTGCTAAGTAAGAATGCGTCGTCTCCAAAAAATTGAACACCAATTTTTGATTTATCTTTTGAATATCTACTGAATTTACTACCATAACTTGTGTAAAATATTTTATCTAAACCTTCTTTAACTGTTTTTTCTATTTTATCAATTTCTTTTACAGAAACAGGGTTGAAATCATGTGTGGATGGTCCATGAGCTACAAGTGTAAATGTATCAAATCTTTTAGAGAGTATTGTAGGCATGTTTGCTCCACCAATTCGTCCAATAGGTCCTGGATGAACACAAGGACTTAAAAATAATGCTTTTAAGCTTCCGTCATTTCGTCTAAAACTTAAAATTCCCACCATGGTGTCTATTGGCTCTCCTATTTTCTCAAAGATCTTTTCAAGAGAATCAGAACCCTCATTTATATGTGTAATGAATAAACTCAGCATATCTAAGAGACCAACACCTAAATTCTTTTTTAAAGGAGATTCAATAACTTTTATAAATGAATAAATGGCTATAAAGAATATAAAACTTCCTACAATAATTTTAATAATCATAGTATAAAATTCAAGCTGTGGTAAATTCCCTGTGTTATTTAGAAACATTACAACAACTAACATTGCTATTACAAAGATTGGTTGAAAAAAAGATACTAATGCTGATTTTAATATTCCAATGGATGTTGTGCTCCATAAAACAAGAATACTGAATGCAAAAACTAAAACACAGCCAAGTAAAATAGAACTAATTCTAATATCAATATTAAAAATAGCTGAAGCAACAGCGCCTATAAGTAAAACTATTGAGAGCAGAATCATGCCCACAAGTGAAAGAAACATAGAATGTTTCATTTTTAAGTTTATTCCTTTCATTGAGCTAACCCATTGTTGAACTATCACTCCACTGATTATTGAACTTATTCCTAAAACTCCAAAGCCAAAAGACCCACCGTATAATATTTTTTCAAAAATACCTGTGATATTTCCAGGATTTATTAAATAATCTAAAGTTCCAGCTATAAAACTGATAAAAATGATACTTAAAATTGATATTCCAATTTTAGGAAGTGTTCTTAAGTATTTTGACAGTCCTGCTACACTACTCATACTTGACATAATATACCTTATTTTTAAGAAGTTTTTATGAATTTTAATTATTTATTTTAATTTTTTTAAACTTTTTTTATTTTTTAAGTTTTTTTTTTTTTAAACTTTTTTTATAAAAATATATATTTTATAAAATTATATATTTAATATACTATAAAAATTTTCATAAAAATTTTTTATTTTTCCAATAAGTTAATACTTTTACTTTGTTGTTTAACATTTTTTTTTATTTTATTTATTTTATTTTTTATAATTTAATTATAATATATATGAGTATAATTATTTGGTCATATATTTGGTTCTAATTGATTTAAATATAATAATTATTAATATTTATATTATGAGGTGATTTTTTGAGTGGTAATAACTTTAATTTTGATATAATTGATATAAAATCTCCAACAAATGAAAATATTAGTTCTAAACTAAAAATTGGGGATATTGTAACTATTTCTGGAAAAATTATCACTGCTCGAGATCAAGCACATAAAAGAATAGTTGAACAAGGAAGTCCAATTGATTTAAATGGATTAGCTATTTTCCATGCAGGTCCAATAATAAAAGAAATAGATAATATTAATAATATTAGTACTATTAATGATGATAGTAATAATAGTAATAGTAGTAGTAATAATAGTAATAATAATAGTAATAATAATAGTAATAATAATAGTAATAGTAATAATAATAGTAATAATGACTCTAAAAATGAGTTTCAAAGTGAAAATGAACATAAACATCAATATGAAATGGTAGTTATTGGTCCAACTACAAGTATGCGTATGAATCCTTATGAAAGTGATGTTTTAGATATGGGTGCTAAAATAATCATTGGAAAAGGGGGTATGGATGATAAAACACTTGAAGCTATTAAAAGAAATAAAGCTGTTTATTTAGTTGCTACTGGAGGTTGTGCTGCACTTTATGTTGATGCCGTTAAAGATATTTCTAATGTTCATTGGTTAGATTTAGGAATGCCCGAAGCTATTTGGGAATTAAATGTAGAAAAGTTTGGTCCATTAATTGTGGCAATGGATAGTGAAGGAAATAGTCTTTTTAAATAATTTAATTAATTTAAATATTATAAATTTACAATTTTGTTTTATTTTTCTTTGATTTTAGCAATGACTGAAATTATTCTTGTTAAACTTTTATGCATCTTTATTTCGTGGCGATCTACTAATTTAAATCCTAAATCATTTAACCAATCATCAAACTTAAGGTAATGTGGACTTGCCATAACAAGTAATGCATTTTCTTTCATATTTTTAGCTATTGAGTCTAAAAATTGATAAAATATCTTTTCACTATTTTCTCCACCAGTGGATGTTGAAATCCCATAAGGAGGATCTGTTACAACACTATCAACTTTATCATATAACTTTAATTCTCTAACATCCAAGTGATGGGTTTCCCAATTATCAAAATTACAGTAATTAAGATTTATTCCAGTTCCATTCTTCATTTTCCAATTTATATCACTACCAATAAGTTTAGCCCCTATCATTCCACCTTCAATAAGTATTCCTCCAGTTCCACAAAATGGATCAAGTATTGTTTCTCCTTTTTTCACTTTTGAGAGATTTACCATTGCTCTTGCAAGTTTTGGGCTCATTGAACCAGGATAAAAGAATGGACGTTTATGTGGTTTCATATTTTGAAAATGTTTTTTGTTTATTTTATATTTTTCAAGTCCAACAAAAATAGCTTTTTTAGTTATAATTATATGAATTAAACTTTTAGGATTATCTAATTTAACTTTAAATTCTGGATTGCTATGTTTTATCACAGATCCAAGTTTTCGTTCAATAGCTATTGTATCTAACTCTTTATTATCATATTTTTTTATCCTAACTGCAAATTCGTTGTTTATATATTTATTCCAGTCAATTTCTTTAAATTTAGATATTAAAACATTTAAATAGCTATTATTTTCATCAATAATCTTTTTATTATCATTATTTTCCTCAATATTTGTTATACTATTAATATTTTCTTCAATATTTTCTTTTAAAATAATTTCATCAATTTCATGGGCATAAGCAAGCCGTTTAACTAAAATTTTATAATTTTTATCAAAATTATCTTTATTTAAATCTTCAATTAATGCTAAACCTACTGTGGGGCTAGATATTCTTCCATTTATTTCTTCAGTTTCCATTATTGCATTTAATTCTGCCATTGGAAGTGTAGGATGTTCTTGTGATTGAATAATTATTAATTCCATTAATTTTTCTCCATTTTAAAGATATAATAGGATATAATAGGATATAATATGACATGATATATATTTATAAGTCTATTTTAATATCTTTTATTATTATTTAAAAAATTTAGTAAAAATTAAGTATAAAACTATTAATAGTAGTGAGTATATAATTCATATACTATATATTTTAAATATATTTATATTATATTTTATATTTTTATTTTATTTTATTTTATTTTTATTTTATTTTTATTTTTATTTTTATTTTATTTTTATTTTATTTTTATTTTTATTTTTATTTTTATTAAATGATATTTAATGATATAATTATATAGTTTATATAATTCTTATGAGGTTTTATTAATAAATTATGAGGTTATTTTATGGTTTCAAATAAAGATATTTTCAGTTCAAATTCTCTTGATATTCCTAATAAATATAAAAAGGATACTATTAATCGATTTGGAAAAAAATCATACAAACTTGCATATAAAAATATTAATAAAATGTCTGAAAACTTTTTTAATAGCTATCAGAAAACATTAGATAATTTATTTAAGAAAATTTCTAAATATATGGATAATTATAATTATAATTCTAAAAAAATTCAAAAATTAATAGCTAAACATTACAAATTGGTTAATAATATTAATACTGTGAATGAAGAGTCTTATATTGAGTTAGCTAATTTATATTCTGAACATGAAGAATTTATTGGCTTTTTTAATGAATATAAAAATGGTTTAGCTGATTTTTTATATGACGCAATGATTTTTTTTGCAAATAAACGTTTATTCGTTTAAATTTACTTTTAAATCTATTTTTAATTTATTTTAAATAATTTAAACTTGTTTTTAAATTTATTTTTAATTTTAAATTTATTTTTAATTGTTATTTTTAATTTTAATTGTTATTTTTAATTTTAATTGTTATTTTTAATTTTAATTGTTATTTTTAATTTTATTTATTAAAACAAATATTAGATAAAATAAAAAAATTAAAAAATAGAAAAAATACTGATAATATGATAAAAAATATTCCATTTGAGATAACAGAGAATGATACATTACAGACATTATTTACAAAGACTGGAGCTTACTCATTAGAGCAACATGAGAACTTAGAATCAATTATTCTTGATAAAGAATATGAAATTGATTTTAATAACGGAATAATAAGTTTTGGTAATGATTTAAAATTTAATTTTAAAATTCTTGGAACCTTATCTGCTGAAAGTGAAAAATGGCATTGGGCTTATGATGACGAGGATGTTGGTTTTTCTAAGGATCTTTTAACTGATGCATTTAAAATTAAAGATTTCGGGGAGGAATTCAATATTTCTCATTTTAAGAGAAGTTTATTCGATGCTTCAATTAGAGAAGCTCACATACTTGCTATGACAAGCTCTGTTTTGTTAGGTGCGAATTCTTACTATGTTGCAGACTTTGATGAAATCTATTTCTTTTTAACTATTTACAGTGATGAGATTAAAGGAGAAAATTCTGCTAAAAGGTTTATCATGACTTATGACACATTCCAAAAAGCATATAATACTGAAATTTCTCCAATGATGGCTCTTGAAGGTTATGCTAATTTAAAAGGATATGAGTATAAAGAGAGTTTATATGATGAAAATGATAAGTTTTCTGTTGTAAAAATAAATGATTCTCGTATAATCGTTGGTTTTACAGAAAGAGGAAATGTTAGCCATATTCAAACTTTCATTGAATAGCTATTTTATCTTTTTTCTATTGTTTTTATTGTTTTTGTTTTAGCAATTTTGTTTTTATTTTTATTATTTTTATTATTTTTATTATTTTTATTATTTTTATTACTTTTATTTTATTTTTTATAAATTTACAATAGGATGAACTTTTAAATTGAAGAGACCAATAGATTAGATTATTTAATATAATTACATTAATAATATAGTTCATTCCTATTGTATTTTTTTTGTTTATTTCTTTTAATATATAAACTAAACTTTTTTTTCATTATACTTTTCTAATATATGCTATTTTTTTTAATCACTTAATTTTATTATATTTGGTGCTCTTTTTTTTAATAGCTACTATTTTTTTTATTTACTACTACTTTTTTCAATGGTTTCTACTTTTTTTAATAGCTACTACTTTTTTGCTTAGGGTTATTGTTGGTATTATTTGTTATTGCATTTCTTATTATTTTTATTATTATTATTATTATTATTATTTGTTATTACTGTTTGTTGTTATTATTATTGATATTAATATTTTTATTATTGCATTATTATTATTTTTTAAAAAAGTAATACTTTAATTTATAAAAAAAATAAAAGAGAAATCAATAGATAAAATATCTATTTATTCTTTCTCTATTTAAGTCTTAAACAAGTACATATACTTAAATTATTATTTAAGATTTTATTTAACCTACAAATCTAATTATGTTGTTTGAATATATTGCTTCAGATATATTTTTAAGATTTAAGCTAATAGTTCTATAAACAACATTTCTCCAACTTTTTTTGATTATGATTGGTAAATTGACTGTGAATGTTTTGGTTTTACCTGCTTTAATTGATGGAACCCATGCTTTCACAGTTCTATTTAGTTTTTTATAACTTAATTCTAAACTTCCAAGGGTTTTTCCAATATTTTTTGTTCCTTGATTTGTAATTTCAACTGTTAATGAATGAATATTTCCATTTCTTGAATTAACATTTTGAGTAAGTTTAGTAACTACTAAATCTGCTTTATCTTCCACATAAATATTGAAAGTTTTTTCAGCATTTATCCAATTGATTTTTTTAGTTTCTCCAAACATATAATTTATGTTTCTACCAGTTGCATTTAAGGTTATCGTTAAGGTTTTCCATCCTTTTCCAGTAAATTTATGATTGACAGTTTTTCCTGTTGATTTTTTACCATCACTCCATTTCCATTTTACTTTATTTATGGTTAAAGCTTTGTCACCATATTTTGCAACAACTTGGTATCGAACATTTTGCTTTGATAAAACATTGAATGCATTTATTTTTTTGGTTTTTGTATTTACATCCAAACTAGATGCAGAAATACTTATTATTTCACTATTTGTATTTTTATTCCCGTCATCAACATTATCAACAGTCACTGTATCTCCATTAAAATTAATATTTTCTGCAGAAACTCCATTAATAGAAACAATAGCTATTGCTAAAAGCATTAATAAAAAAGAAATTGTTGAAACATGTATTTTTTTTATTAAAATTCCCCCTGAGATATTATGATTAGTATTTAAATAAATATTTAATAAATGAATAATTAAAATAATAATTAATAAATCGTTAAAATAATAAATAAACGATTAAAAAAATAAAATAAAAGATTAAAAAACAAATAAATATAGTTTAAATAATTAATTATAAATAATTAAGACATAAATAATTAATCCTATAACTCATATTTTAAATGTAAGGACATTATTTTGAGTATTTACTTCTTTTACATAGTTACCTACATTTAAAGTGACAGTTCGCAACACTTTTGCTCTGTATTTATATGGGATTACTTGTGGATAGGTAATTCTAATATCACGATATTTTCCTACTTTAATAGGTTTAACTATAAAATTTTGAGTTTTAGATATTTTTCCTAACTTATAATTAACTCTCATTAAACTGTATCCAAGATATTTTTTACCATATTTTGAAAGTTTTGCTTTGTAGGTTGTGTCTTTATTTCCTGTGTTGTAAATCCTTAAAACCACACCAAGTCCGTCACCTCTAACTTTTTTGTTAAGAGTTACTTCTGTGATTATGCTTACTAAATCAGCACCTTGAGCAGGTTGAGCAGGACTTTTTACAGTTAAATTTATCATTAATCCTTTATAATATCCTATATCTGCACTATCAAGGAAATCTAACCATATAAAATAGTTACCTACAGTATTGAATTTAAATTTCAATGAATCTTTATCAGTAACATCTTTATAGCTATATCCTTGTTTTTCTAACTCATCAACATCATCACTAAGATCTTTGTTGACCTTATGTTGGTAGTTATAAACATATTTTTGATATTTTTTAGGGATATTTAAGTCGTTATTTTTTATTTGAATATATTTTTCATTTACTATATGCCAATTAACTTTCTTAACATAGGGATTAAGATCAATTTTCATATTTACATAGTTGCTATTTTTTATCATTGATAATTTGACAACTTTGTTTTTTGACGGCAAGCTTTGAGCTAGTGCTCCAGATGGTGCATCAAAATTGAAATTACTCCCATCAGGCACTACTTGATCTATAGACTCATATATTGCTCCTAAATCGTTATTATATGCCGAAACACTATTGACACTGGAGAATGCAATACTAATTGCAACAACTAAAAATAAAAGAACATATCCTTTTTTAATATTTATAATTTTTTTTCCTCCATTTATATTAAGTTATAATATATATTTTTAATTAATTTTTATAATAATTTTTATAATTTTTAATTATTTAATCATTAACTAATGATTATATATTATCTTATTATTAAATCTAATTTAATTTTAATTCTCAATTTATTTATGAAGATTACTTAATTTAATTAATTATTAGTTTGTTAATTATCAATTATTTTTAATTAAACCTCATTTAATTAATTATTTAATTTAAGTGCTTGATTAGTTTAAATTGATTTAATCTTGATTAATTTTATTTTAAATTAAGTTATAATAATTATAAATGGTTTATAATATTTATAAAAATTATAACATTAATAAAATTAAAAATTAATTTTAATATAAATATAATACGAAATATTGTTATTGTGAGAGATATTATTAATATGGTTAATTAGTTTCCTGGTTAATTAGTTTTATTTTGATGATTAAAACCATATTAAAGTATTATATGATATTATTTATATTTATTTTATGTTTTTTATAATATATAAATGTTTGTATAATTATAAACATTAAGAGTATTACTTTTGATATATTTTTTAATATTAATTAATTATTATTTTTATTTAAATAAAAAGATTAATAAGTGATAAAAAATTTAGTATATATGGAATATATTATTAATAAAAATATTATAAAAAAATAATTAATATTATAACTTTGTTAATACTTTTGTTTATAACTTTGTTAATACTTTTGTATATTAATAACTTGTAAATTATATTTGAATTTAGATTTTACATGTTTTTTAGATGATTAGGAGATAATAGATGACTTGTAGTATTTTAGTCGGAGGAGCTTGGGGCGATGAAGGCAAGGGAAAATGTATCACATACCTTTGCATGAAAGATAATCCAAATATAATAGCTCGTGCTGGTGTAGGACCAAATGCTGGCCATTCTGTAGAATATAATGGTGAAAAATATGGTTTAAGACTGGTTCCATCTGGATTTTTTAATAAAAATGCTCGATTGTTAATTGGAGCTGGTGTTTTAGTTAACAAGGATGTTTTTTTCAATGAATTAGATTACTTAGATAAATATGACTTAAAATCTAGGACTTATGTGGATAAACGATGTTCTATGATTATTGATGAACATTTAGAGCGTGATCGCGGTAGTGACCATTTATTTAAAAAAATTGGAAGCACAGGAACTGGTTGTGGACCTGCAAATAGTGATAGAGTTTTAAGAAAAGCAAAAATGGCTCAAGATATACCAGATTTAGAAAAATTTACTACTGATGTTCCTTTAGATGTTAATGAAGCTATTGATAATGGTGAGGATGTTTTTATAGAAGGTTCTCAAGGTTTTGGTCTTTCTTTATACTATGGAACATACCCGTATGTTACAAGTAAGGATACTACGGCAAGCACTTTCGCAGCAGATGTTGGTGTGGGTCCTACTAAAATAGATGAGGTCATAGCTGTTTTTAAATCATATATAACTCGTGTTGGTGAAGGTCCATTTGCAACAGAAATTGATGAAGAGAAAGCTGGCGAAATGGGCATTGAAGAGTTTGGAACAGTTACAGGAAGGAAACGAAGAGTAGGTCTTTTTGATATGGATTTGGCTCGTGAGTCTTGTATGATAAATGGTGCTACACAAATAGCTTTAACTTGTGTTGATAGATTATATCCTGCTTGTGAGAGAACTCAAGATTATTCATCTCTTTCTGGTGAAATTAAACAATTTGTATCCGAAATTGAAGATGCGACGAATGTTCCAGTAACAATAATATCAACTGGTCCAGATTTGAATGATACCATTGATTTAAGAGAAGAATTATTATAATTTTTTATATTTATTCTTTAATTTTTTTCTTTAACTTTATTTTTAGTTTTAGTTTTTATAATTTTTTTAATATTAATTTTAATAATTTTTTTAATAATGAACTTAATAAGTCTATAAATGATTAAATAAGGTGTTTTAATGAATAAAAAGATTATTGCATTGATAGCAATTATTGTTATCATAATTGTTGGTGTTGGAGCTTACTTTGCTTTTAATGGATCTTCATCATCATCAGATACAGTGACTATTGGATATTTGCCTTCTGATCATGATGCTGCTGTTTTAATAGCTGATGCACAGGGTAAATATCAAAAACAAGGGTTAACTGTTGAACTTAAGCAGTTTAATAATGGTGGAGATTTAATGGCTGCTATGGCAAGTGGAGATTTAGATTTAGGATATGTTGGAATTACTCCTGCTTTATCTTCAATTTCTAAAGGGGTTCCTGTTAAAGTCGTTTCTGCAGTTCAAAATGAAGGTAGTGGAATAGTTGTTCCTATAAATTCTAATATTAAATCAATAGCTGATTTAAAAGGTAAAAAAGTAGCTACTCCAGGTGCAAGTTCTATTCAATACATGTTATTGGCTTTTGCTTTAAAGAAAAATGGTTTAACTATGGATGATGTATCTGTTTCTGATTTAAAGGTTGCTCAACTTGTAGATTCTATTAGAACTAATCAATTAGATGCTATTGTTCCTTATGAACCTTATGTTACCCAATCTGTTGAAGAAGGAATCGGAAAAGAAATAGCTTCTTCTGATGATATTTTACCAGATCATCCTTGTTGTGTTGTTGTTGCAAGAGAAGATTACATAAATAACCATCTTGAGGATCTTAAAAAGATTTTAACAATACATAAAGAAACTACAGACCAAATAATTGCTAATCCAGAAGCAGCAGCAAATGAACTTCCAAGTGATATATTTGATGCAAAGGTTGAAAAAGAAGCTTTAGATAATGTTGATTTTATTTCTGGATTAAGTGAAAGTTATATGAATAATGTTTTAAAATTCCAAGGTATTGAATTGGGTTTAGGTTTAATTGATAAAGCATTAACTAAAGACCAAATATTTAAAGTAATAGAATAATTTGATTAGATTTTTATAATTAATAGCTAATATTTTAGCTATTTTTTATTTATTTTTTCTATTAGATAAATTTTATACTAATTTCATTATTCTTTAGCTATTTTTTTATTTTATTACTTTTTTTTTAACTTTTTTTTTATTTTACTATTTTATTATCTTTTTTTCTATTTTTTATTTTATTTTCTTTTTTATTTATTTCTATTTTCTTTTTTATTTATTTCTATTTTTTTCTTCTTTTATTCTTTTTTTAGTCATTTACAATAAAATTTTACTTAAAACTTTAACAACATGTTTTATTATATATTTTAAATTATTTTTTGTTTTTATTTTTAAATATTAATATATAAATTACTTAAATTTCATTTTATGGTTTAATTAATAATATTTTTAAAAAATTAAGAAAATTTTGTTTTATAAATTGAAATATAACCATTAAAATAATAAATTTGAAAGTATGTGAATTTGAAAGTATGTGAATTATTGATTGGATATTATTTTTATTTAAATTTTAAAACATTTTATTTGGATTGTCATTCAAAAAATAAGTAAAATTGTGTTAGTAAAATTGGATTATATTAAAAATTTTATTAAAAAATTTTTCAAAAAGATATAAATAAATAAAAAAGATATAAATAAATAAAGTTTAAATATTACATATTACAAATTAATTTAATAGATTTATTTAAGTTGACATATAAATATCTATTTTTTATTTAACATATTATTTATATCTAATATTAAATTAACATATATAATTATTATTTGATAAATTTTCTAATGTTTTAATAAATTTGTGGTTCAATGAAGCTTAAAAAAAATATTTTATTTCCATTAATTATACCTGTAATAATAATAGTTATTTGGATTATAGGAACTGCTATTTTAAAGCTTGTTCCTACTTATGTTGTTCCAGATCCCTTAACTGTCATTAGTTCTGCTGAAGAATTGATTTTTTCTGGACTGCTTTTTAAAGATACCGTTGATACATTATTTAAAGTTATTTTAGGATTAGTATTGGCAGCTATTGTAGCTATTCCTTGTGGTATATTGTTAGGTTGGTCTGAAAAATTAGAAGAATTGAGTAAAATTGTTGTAGGTATTTTAAGACCAATACCTCCTGTTGCATGGATTCCTTTTTCAATACTTTGGTTTGGTATAGGAACAGCTCCAGCTATTTTTATTATATTCATGGGATCTGTGTTTCCAATTCTTATATATACAATTGATGGTGTTAAAAGAACAGACAAAGTTTTAATTGAAGCTGGGGAGACATTAGGAGCAAGTAACTTCCAAACATTAACTAAAATCATATTTCCTGCAGCTATTCCAACTATTGTATCTGGATTAAAAGTTGCAGTTGGAATTGGATTAATGTGCACAGTTTCAGCAGAAATGATTGCATCGGATAGTGGTTTAGGGCATTTGATTATAAATGCAAGTAATCTTTTTGATACTGGAGCAACTGTGGTTGGTATGATTACTATAGGGCTTATAGGATTAGTTTTTGACTTTATTTTTAGAAAAGCTGAAGATAAAATTTTTTGGTAATACCAGAGGAGTACAATGACAATTGAAATAAAAGATATTAACAAATCATTTAAAACTCATGAAAAAAAAATAACTGCTTTGTCTAATATAAATTTATCTGTAAATACTGGAGATTTCGTTTGTATACTTGGTCCATCAGGTTGTGGAAAGACAACATTACTTCGTCTTGTTGGAGGATTAGAAAAAGCTGATTCTGGAGAGATTTTTGTAGATGATCAATTAATTACTGGACCATCAAGGGAGAGAGGATTTATTTTTCAGCAATATTCCTTGTTTCCATGGCTTAATGTTTTAGATAATGTGCTATTTGGTCTTGAAATTAATGGACACCCTAAAGAAGAGAATATTTCTCGTGCAAGACAGTATCTAAAAGCTGTGGGTTTAGAAGATGCAGAAAACCTTTATCCTAATGAATTATCTGGAGGAATGAAGCAAAGAGTAGCTATTGTTCGTTCTTTGGTTAATAAATCAAAAACATTACTTATGGATGAGCCATTTTCTGCTTTAGATATGCAAAATCGTCATAAACTTCAAGATGAGCTTATAAGGGTCTGGAAAAAGACAAATAATACAATTTTATTCGTAACTCACGATGTGGATGAAGCAATATTTTTAGCAGACCATATAATTCTTATGGGTAAAAATCCAGGACATATTAAGGAATTTTATAATAATCAACTTCCAAGACCAAGAAAAAGAGAAAGCGAAGAATTTATTAATATTCAAGAAAAAATAATAGCTATTTTAGATAATATTGATTGATTTTTTTAATTTTTGTTTTATTGTTTTTGTTTATTTTTTTTTATTTGATATTTTAGTTTTTTTTTATTTAATCATTTAATATTTAATTTTTCTTATTTGATAATTTAATATTTTGATTTTCTTTTTTTAGTATATTATGGAATGATTAACTAATTAAAGTATTAATAAAATATATTTTTTTGTTTTAAGTGATTTAATGACAACTTTAGATAAATGGATAACTAATAATCATAAGGTTTCTTCTCCACAAAATTTAAAAGAATTGAAACAATTAAAACATGATTTGGTTATTTCTGATAATCGATATTCTATTGAACAACTTCGAGAAATGAAAAAATTAAAGGAAGAACTTGGCATTATAGAAAATGGTTATTCTTTAACTCAATTAAAAGAAATAAAACAATTAAAATCTATTCTTAAAGTTTCAGAAAATAGTTATTCTCTTAATATTTTAAGAAAGATGAGAAGAGAGATGATTTCTTTAAAAAAATGGTTAAAAGTTTCTCATAATAATTATTCCCTAAATGAATTAAGAGAAATGAAAAAATTAACCCAAGAACTTGGAGATTTTGAAAATAGCTATAGTTTGATGAAATTAAGGGAAATGCTTAAGAAAAAATTAATAAAATTGCTTAAACTAGAGGATAATAATAGCTATTGCTTAAATGATTTAAGGGAATTAAAAAGAGAAATGGATATTTTAAAGCTTGAATTAGGTATTCCTCACAATCTTTATTCTCTTGAAGAATTAAGGGCTAAAAAACAAGATTTAAACAATTCTTAAGTTTATGTTCATTATTTAATAATTTTAATTGGGGTTTTAATGATTTTTTTTATCAATGTTTTTTATATCTTTTATTATTACTTTTTATTAAATTTGTATTATTTTATTTTGTTTAAAAAAAATGAGATTCATTATAAAAATGAATCTCGGGACTACATTACAATAAATTATTTTACTTGTCATTATATTTAAATGTTTTTATATTACTTATTTTTTAAATAGTAATATTTATATATTATTACTTAAATAGTATTTTTGTATGATTCATTAACTCTAACCGTTGAATTTAGGAAGGGACTACATTACATTTAATGGTTCCTTCTTTGATTAATGCAAAGGAGGTGATAACTTTGAAAGGGATTTTCTTGTTAATTATTTTAATGATTATTTTTCTTTTGATAAGTATCATAGATTTCCTTAATCTTTTAATTAAGTATTAAGTGAAGAGTTACATTTTATGCTTCTGATAATTGTAATTGTTAGTGGATCATACTCTTTTCTTGAGTTTTTTTATAATTTTTTTCAATTGAAATATTATGCTCAATAATCATAATGGCTATTTTTATCTTATTTTAAAGTTCCATATCTACCATTTTGAATAGCTAAGGATATATATTCATTTGATTTTTCAATAGCTATTTTTAATGGTTCTTTTTTTATTAAAAATCCCACAATAGCTGCAGATAATCCACATCCACTTCCATGAGTGTTATTTGTATTTATTAATTTGTTTTGAATAATAGATATTTCTTCATTTTTATTTATGTTTAATATACTTGTGCCATTTAAATGGCCTCCAGTTATAAGAACATTTGGTATTTTTGTTATTTCAATTATTTTTTTTGATGCCTCAATTGAATCATCAACAGTTTTAATCTTTGAATTTATAAGTGTTTCAGCTTCTACGATATTTGGAGTTGTTAAAATAGCTTTTTTTAATAGCTTAGTTTTTAAAATATCAATTAAGCTATTTTTTGAAAGTTTTCCTCCAGAACTTGCAGTCATTACAGGGTCAACAACATATTGAATGTTATATTCATTTAATTTTTTATAAACTATATTCGCTATTTCGCTATTGTATAACATTCCAGTTTTAGCATATTTCACTTCATATTCTTCTAAAATACTGTCAAATTGTTCTTCTATAAAGTCTATTTCAATAGCTTTTGTTGAATAAAAGTTATTAGGGTTTTGACTTGTAAGTGCAGTTACAACTGCTGTGCCATGAATATCTAAGTCTCTAAAAGTATTTATATCTCGCAGTATTCCAGCTCCACCTGATGGATCAAATCCAGCTATTGTTAGTCCTATCATTTTATCATATTAACTATTTTTATTCTTTATTCTTTATTTTTTTAGTTTAATTATTCTTATTTTTATTTCTAATATTCTTATTTTAATTATTTTTATTTTAATTATTTTTATTTTTAAAAATAATAGTCTTAATTTATTTAATAAATTAAATAATGGTTATGATATATTTAATGATTTAAATAATGGTTTAATGAGTTTATTAATTAATTTAATAATTTTAATAAAGTTAAAATAAAATATTGTCTTAAATCTTTTTTCATAAAATGATATTTTTTTTGATTTATTTTTTTAATCTTTTTTTTTAAAAAGTTTATCTTGAGACTTTTAAACGTTCTGCACCATGTATTGATTCAACTTTAATATTTAATGTTTGTAAATATCTTTTTGTATTGCTACCTTCTCCATGAAGAAGTATTTCTCCAAGATCTTCTGTAATATTAACATCCAAGGATATAAAGAAAGAATCATAGATAATTGGATTTAAACCATTTTCATTTGCATTTTTTAAATGTTTAAAGAAACTGTAATCTCCAAAACACATTTCAATAGCTAAAGGTTTTATAATTAAAGTATTTGTTCCTCCACCTCTTGAAGGAACAATAATGAAGTTTTGTTGGTTTGATTGAGCTATTAAACTTTTTAAATTAGTTTTATTGATAAGTGGAATATCTGAAGGCATAATAATAACTTTTTTAGTTTTATTTTTTAGATACTCCATAGCTTGAGTAATTCCAAGGTTTAAATTTGAATTTTCATTTTCTTTAAGGGTTTCAACACCTAAACTATTAGCATAATCAATAACTTCATCATCATAGCTTATAATGAGTATATTTTCAATGTGTTTTTTTAAAGCACCAACAACATCTTTTAACATGGCTTTTAATAACTCTTCTCGTTCATCAATTGATAAAAATGGAGATAATCTTGTTTTAGCATTTTTAAATTGGGATATTGGGATAATAGCATATATATTTTTCATATTTTCATCTTAAATAGTTTTCAATAGTTAGATTATAACTTTTCTATAGTTTTTAAATTATATTTTTAAAATTTTTTTTATACTTAACGAAGTTAAGTTAGAAAATCGAAGATTTTCTATATTTTTGATTATTATTTAATTATTTTTATATTAAATTTTAAAAAAACATAAGTATTTATATATAAACAACTAAATATATTTCTTGTAAATAATTTTGTTTTAAAAAATTATTACAATAAAAATTCAGGAGTGATTTTTTATGGAAGATAAAATTTTAGAATCATATTTTTTAGACATGAAATCTGAGTTTAAAGATATGAAATCTGAGTTTAAAATTGTAAATAATAATATTAAATGTTTGAATAATAAAATTAATCAATTAGATACTAAAATTGATAAATTGGATGTTGATTTGAATAATAAAATTGATAAATTAGATAGTGATTTGAATACTAAAATAAACAAATTAGAAGATAATCAGGTTAATTTATATCAAGATGTAGTAGATATTAAAGAAAATCACTTACATCATCTTGAATTAGATATAGAAAATATTAAAACTAATAATAAGTGGATTAGAAATGGAATAATTGCTATGTTAGTTGGAATTTTTCTTCATTTCATGTCAACATATGTTTTTATTTAAATTTTATCTTTTTATCTTTTTTATCTATTTTTTATCTATTTTTTTAATTTTTAGCTATTTTATTATTTTTTTTATCTATTTTTTTGGTTTTTTTCTAAATATCTATTCTATTTATTGTTGTAGAAGTTTTAATAAGTTTTAGCTATTAATGTATTAAATTTAGCTTTTTTACCACAGTAAATACATTCACCATCAGTTTTAGAAGTTTCACCTAAAATATCAAGGTTTGTTTTCTCTTCAATAGCTTTTCCACAATCATCATCTCCACACCATTTAATTGAAACAATATTTCCATCTAAAACGGTTTTTTCAATAGTTTCAATATCATCAACTTCAACAATATGTTCCTCAAGATTTTTTTTAGATTTTTCTTTTAAATTATTAGTTATTTTATTTAATAACTCATGAACGAAGTTATTAATGTCATCTTCTAATGAAAAATTGATTTTTTCAAATGTATCTCTTCTACTGATAACTACTTGATTATTTTTTAAATCTCGTGGACCAATTTCAATTCTTACTGGTGTTCCGTTTTGTTCTATTTCAAAAAACTTTTTACCAGGTCGTATATCGCGATCATCAATATTCACTCTAAGTCCTGAAGACTGGAGTCGTGTTTTGATCTCTTTTGCTTTAGCTATTACCTCTTCTGCTCCTTTTTTAAATATTATTGGGATAATAGTGATTTGATTAGGACTTACCTTTGGTGGAAGAACTAAACCCTTTTCATCACCATGAACTGCGATTAATGAAGCTATTACTCTATCTGAGAGTCCGTAACATGTTTGATAAGCAAACTCATGTTTTCCTTCATTATTTTCAAATTTAATATCAAAGGTTTTAGCAAATGTTTGGCCTAAATTATGGACAGTTCCAATTTGTAAAGTCCTTCCATCTGGAAATATGGTGTCAAAAGCATAAGTATACTCTGCTCCAGGGAATTTATCCCAAGAAGGTCTGTTAGATATTGTGTATGGAATAGCTAATGCGTCAAAGAATTGTTTATAGTATTTAACAGCATCTTTGATTTGATTTTCACAATCTTCCATTGATGAATGGATAGTATGGGCTTCTTTAAATGTTGTGATTTCTCTAACTCGTATAAGGGGCCGTGTATGTTTTGTTTCATATCTAAAGGTATTTACAATTTGATATAATTTAATTGGTAAATCTATATGTGAGCGAACCCATAATGAAAACATTGGATAAATAGCTGTTTCACTTGTAGGGCGAATAGCTAATTTTTCATTTAATTCTTTTTTTCCACCGTGTGTGACCCAATATACTTCTTCTTCAAAACCTTTTACATGTATCCCTTCTTTAGCTAACTCTTCTTCAGGAACAAGTAGTGGAAATAGAGTTTCATCATGATCTTCATCTAATAAATTTCTAATTATATTCAATGCATATTTTCTGATTTTAAACCCATAAGGGAGCCAGATATTCATTCCTTTAATAGGATAACGGGAGTCTATTATTTTTGCTTCTTCTAGAATATTATGAAACCATTCACTAAAATTTTCCATTTTATCACGAGTTTTTGTATTTGAGAATTAGTTTAATTAAAAATACAAACTTTTTAGAAAAAAGTTTGATCAAAAAACATCTAAATTAATGAATACTTTAATTAAGAATATTAATAATAAGAATAATCTATTGATTTATTTATTATTGTATTTTATTTAATTAAGAAATTTTAGTTTAAAAACTATTTTTAAAAACTTTTTTAATTTTATTCTTATATCTTTATTATTTTAGTATTTTTAAATTTATAACTATTTCGATTATTATTAACTATTTCAATTTTAATATTTCACTTACTTAGTATAATATTTATTAAATATTTTAAATTATATTTTAAATTATTAATATACTAATAAACTTTATTACTATTAAAATACATAAATGTTAATATATATAAAAACATATATAAATAACAATTATTAATTTTGTAATTATTATAATTTTAATTAAATTGTTAATTCATTTAATCTAAAAAGTAATTAAAATAATTTCATTAAAAAATTATAAAATAAATAGTTTAAACTAAAATAAAAGTATAAATATTTTTAGTTTATTTTATTTTAATTAAAGCATAAACAATTTCAAGGATATTTTAAAATGAGTTCAAAAAAAATCCAATTACCTCGAGAAGTTCATATTGGTTCACATTTAATTGAAAAAACTGGGGAAATTTGTAATGATTTCAAAATAAAAGGGAATATTCTTGTAGTTTCTGGAAAAAACACATTTAAAATAGCTGGAAGTGCAGTAATTGATAGTTTAAATGATAATAGCTATTTAACAGAGCATATACAAATAAATGATGCAACAGAAGTAAATGTTAATAAAGTTCAAGAAAAAGCTACTGATTTTTCACTTATAATTGCAGTTGGAGGTGGGAAAGTCATTGATGTTGCAAAAATGGCATCTAAAAATATGGGAATATCCTTTATATCCATGCCAACAACAGCTTCTCACGATGGAATAGCTTCTCCTCTTGCTTCAATTAAAGGAGAAAATGGTTCATTGTCCCTGCAAGCACAATCTCCAATTGCAATGATAGCCGATACTGATATTATTTCAAAAGCCCCGTATAAATTTTTATCTGCAGGTTGTGCAGATATTGTTTCAAATTATACTGCAGTTAAAGACTGGCAATTAGCAAAGCGTCTTAAAAATGAAGATTATAGTGAATCTGCAGCAGAATTATCCCTAATGACTGCTAAATTAATAATGAAATCTGCAGATTCAATTAAACCTGGCTTAGAAGAAAGTGCAAGGGTTGTAGTTCGTTCTCTTTTCAGCAGTAGTGTAGCTATTAGTATTGCCGATTCAAGTAGGCCTGCCAGTGGAAGTGAGCATAAATTTTCCCATGCTTTAGATAAAATAGCTCCTAAACCAGCTTTACATGGGCATCAATGTGGTGTTGGAACGATTTTAATGATGGCATTACAAGGTGGGAATTGGCAATGTATTCGTGATGCTTTAAAAAGAATGAATGCACCAACAACTGCAGCAGAATTAGGCATAGATGAAGACGATATAATTGAAGCCCTTACAAATGCACATAATATCAGAGAAGAAAGATACACCATTTTAGGCGATAATGGTTTGACAAATAGTGCTGCTAAGAATTTAGCTATTAAGACTGGAGTTATATAATACTTTACAATTTCATAATTTCATAATTTCATAAGTTTAATTTTTATATTTTTATATTTTATTTGTAATTATATTTTTATTTGTAATTATATGTTATTTGCAATAGTTTAATTTTTATAATATTTCATTTATTTATCTATTTCAAAGGAGAATTTAAAATGATAACTTTAATAGGGAATGATTTAGCAAAAAAAGATTTAATGTTTTTATTTAATGGATCAGTAAAAGAATGTGAGGACTGTAGGTTTAAAAGCACATGTGTTGACTCCTTAGAAGTTGGAAGATGTTATATTATTAAAGATGTTAAAGACACAAAGCAAATGTGTCCAGTTCATGATAAAGGATTTGTAAAACCTATTGAAGTTGAAAAAGCAGACATTGAAACCAATATCATTTCTAAAAAGTGCTTTGAAGGTTCATCGGTAACTTATATTCCTCCAGACTGTGATTTAGAATGTATTTATAGAGAGTTTTGTTTCCCCGAAGGTTTAAATGATGGAGACAAAGCAGTTATTAAAAAAGTACTAACAAAAAATGTTGATGATTGTGCAAAAGGATTTAAACTAAGTAAAGTCCTTTTAAAGATTTAAATTTAAATTATCTCATTTATTAAATCATATTATTTTATTATTTCATTTATTAAATTATAATTATTTATTATTTTATTTATTAAATTATATTTTTTTATTATTTGATTATTAAATTATATTCTCTTATTATTTTATTAATAATATTCTTAATAGTTTTATTTTTATCAATAATGTCATTATTAATATTATTACTATTATTTATATTGATAATATTGATAATGTTTATTATTTAATGGATTTGAAAAAAATGAATTTAAAAAAAATAGCAGCAATGGCTGCAGTAGAAGAAATTAAAGAAAATCAAGTAGTTGGGCTTGGAACAGGTTCAACCACACATTATTTTATTGAAGAATTAGCTAAAAGAAACAAAGAAGAAGAATTAAATATATTAGGAATCCCTACATCTTATCAATCATTTTTACTAGCAAATAAAGGAGGAATAGCTATTACAACCCTCGATGAACATGATATTGACATAGCTATTGATGGTGCAGATGAAATAGATCCAGATTTAAACCTAATTAAAGGTGGAGGAGCAGCACACACATTAGAAAAGATAGTAGATTATTCTGCAGACAAATTCATAGTAATAGCCGATGAATCAAAGATAGTAGATAAACTCGGAGCATTCCCACTCCCATTAGAGATAATTCCAAATGCAGTTAAACCAGTAACAAGAGAACTCAATGATTTCGGAGCAAAAGTAGAAATAAGAATGGGAATAAAAAAAGACGGCCCAGTAATAACAGACAACAGCAATTTCATCTTAGACGCACAATTTCCATTAATAGAAAACCCAATACAACTAGAAAAAGACCTAAATTCAATCCCAGGAGTAGTAGAAAACGGTCTATTCTGTCAAATGACTGATAAAGCTATTATTGGAACTAAAGATGGGGTTAAGTTTATTTAAATTAATATAAATCCGTTTATTTTATTTTTTTTAATTTGCTTTATTTAACTTATTATTGATTAATCATTAATAAATTATAGAAATCTATGCATGATGCTAAAAATTTAATATTTTGAAAAAAAAGACTTATGAAAAATAAGTTCTAATATCTATACTTAACGGTTTTGTCCTATAACTGGAATTTTTGTCCTATAACTTGTCCCATAATTTTCTTAAATAATAGATATTATGTGTTATAATTTTTATTTTATATGATCTAATGAATATTTAAATTGGATATAAGTGATATTTTAATGTTATCTGCAGTTTTTGGTAATTGTCTACAGGTTAAAGTGATGGATTATCTTTTATCATGTCCTTTTGGTAGTTATACAAAACAACAAATAGCTATTGGTGCTGAAATATCAAGAGCTACTTTGAATAATTTTTTTGAGGAATTTTTAGAAAATAATATTTTAATTAAGAATTCTCATGGAAAGTATGAATTAAACATTGAATTAGAATTAGTTAAAAGATTAAATAGTTTACAAGAATTCTTATCTCAAGAAGAAATAAAAAAACAAGAGGATATAGAATTAAATACTGAAAATTTAATTTCTGATGAAGAAGTAGATGAGTTTTTAGATGATATTCCTGATGTTATAGATTTGGATAGTGTTGAAGAAGAAATAAATAAAAAAGAAGAGATTTATGTTAATAAACTGGAGTATGAATTCTTAAAAGAGTATTATATTATTTATTCTAATGATAAAAACATGAAAAGAAATAAAAATTATTCAAAAAGTCATTTAAAACAAAATAGAAAAAATTTTAATTATTAATTTTTTAATTTCAGTATTATCTTTTATTATACGTATTATATTTTGTTATGGCTTATTGTATTTTATTATATTATTATAATAAAGTATTATAGTTTTTTAATCTTATAATTTAAATTTTATTGTCTATATTCATGTTTAAAGTCTTTATCGTAGAGTTTGGATGGATTGTAGTCTCCTGGATTTAAAACATCTCCAACTACAATCATTGCGGTTTTTGTTATATTTGCGTCTTTTACTTTTTGTGCAATATCTTTTAATGTGCCTCTTAAAATCTCTTGATCTGGCCATGTGGCTTTTTTTACAATAGCTACTGGGGTTGTGTCTGGATAAGATGTTTTTAAATCTTCTACTACTTTTTCTATCATTCCAATGCCTAAAAAGATACACATTGTAGCATTATGAGTTGCTAAAGTTTTTAAGCTTTCTTTTTTTGGTTTTGGAGTTCTTCCTTCAGGTCTTGTAATAATTACGCTTTGAGATATTTCTGGAAGTGTTAATTCTGCTTCAAGAGCTGCTGCAGTTCCAAATACTGAGCTTACACCAGGAATAATTTCATAAGGGATTTTTAATTTTTTCAATTCTCTAATTTGCTCTCCAATAGCTCCGTATATTGAAGGATCTCCAGTGTGGACTCTTGCAACAGTTTTTCCTTTCTCACTTGCCTCTTTAATAATAGCTATTATTTCATTTAAATCCATTGATGCACTGTTGTAAACAATTGCATCTTCTTTTCTTTCATTTAAAACTTCTTTATTTACAAGTGAACCAGCATAAATAATAATGTCTGAAGATTTAATAGCTTTTAATCCTTTAATGGTTAATAATTCTGGATCACCAGGTCCAGCACCTATAAAAATTACTTTTCCTTTCATATTTTCACAATTTTAATTAATATTGATTTTAAAGTTTTAATGTTATTTATTCTGTATTGTGCATAATAGTAGAGTGGAGGTTAATTGTATTATAAATTATCTCTAGCCCAATTAGCTCCAGCTTTAAGTATTTCAATATTTTTATCAATTAATTTAGGTTTTGATTTAAATGTTTTTTCAATACCTTTAACAAAAGATTCTTTACTAAGTATATCACTGTTTCTTGAACCAACTTCCATAATTGCTCCAAGCATCACTGTGTTAATTGCTTTAGGAACTTTTAAATCATTAGCTATTTTATAAACAGGAACTTCATATATTTTAACATTTTTACTGTCTTCTGGAAGTGTAAAATCTCCAATTCTTGAATCATAGAAAATTAAACCATTATTTTTAACATCACAGATAAATTTTTCAAGTGCTGGTCTATTAAATGCTACTAAAATATCAATTTCATCTGCAAGGGGTGATCCAATTTTATTTTCAGAAATAACTACTGAACAGTTAGCTGTTCCACCTCTTTGTTCTGGTCCATATGCTGGATACCATGAAACATCTTTTCCTTCAGCACATGCTGCTTCTGCAAGAGTTAAACCTGCACTTAAAACTCCTTGACCTCCAAAACCAGCAAATTTAATATTTAATCTATCAAATGAAGTATTTTTAGTATTTACATTGTTTTCAATGCTTTTAATATCTTCTTTTCTATGAACATCAAATATTTTATCAAGAGATTCAATACTAAAATCTGATTTTTCACGTTTAACCTTTTCAACTTCTCTTGTTCTATCTCTAAATACTTTAACTGGGAATTCTTTTTTCATTTGATTGTTGATAAAGTCTTCTGTTCCTTTAACATCTTGTTTAAGGTTAGTTGGACATGGAGATAAAATTTCAACAAAACTGTAACCTTTTCCTTCTTTTTGGATGGTTAATGCTTTTCGAATAGCTATTTTAGCAAGTTTTATATCCATTGGATTTGCAAGAGAAACTCTTTCAATTAAAACAGGAGCTTTAAGATTATCAATTAACTCACACATATGAATAGGATAACCTGCATAGTTTGGGTCTCTTCCATTCTGGCTTGTAATTGTAACCTCGCCTACAAGGGTTGTTGGAGCCATTTGTCCTCCAGTCATACCATAAACAGTGTTATTAACAAAGAAAACAGCTATTTTTTCACCGCGGTTTGCAGCTTGTAATGTTTCATTTAAACCAATGGATGCTAAATCGCCGTCTCCTTGATAACTCATAACAATTGCATTATCTTCTGCTCGAGATATTCCAGTTCCAACAGCTGGAGCTCTACCATGTGCAGTTTGGACATTTCCACAGTTGAAGTAGTAATAAGCAAAAACAGCACAACCAACTGGTGAAATCATCACACAACGTTCTTGAATACCTAATTCACTCATAACATCTCCAATAAGTTTTGTTAAAATTCCATGTCCACATCCAGCACAGTAATGGGTTGTTTTTAAGGAATTGCCCCGAGTAAATTCATCATTTATTGAATCAGATTTAGTTATAATATTTTCTTCTATTTTATCATTAATTTTTTCTATTTTACTAACCATTTTTTCACCTCCATTAAATTATAAATAATATTAATCAATTACTCCTCTAAATTCTTCTTTATCAATTTCATTTTCTTTAAATCCTTTAAATTTAGAGTCATCATTAGTTTTATTAAAATTACAATATTTTGATTCTAAAAGATCCTTGTTGTTTGTAATTTCAGCTATTTTATTTATAATATCTCCAATTTCAATTAAATTCCCGCCCATACGGTTAACAAGTTCAACATCATCACTTTTAATGGTTAATTTAATGTCTTCAGCCATTTGACCATTACTCATTTCTACAGATATGAATTTAATGGAGTTATTTGGATTTTCTTGATGATATTTAGTTTTTAACTGATTTAATCTTTCATAAGGATTAGGATAAAGGGTTATTGGTCTAAATAAACCTACTTTGATATTGTGTTTTCTACAAAAGTCAACAGCAGTTTTTGATATTCTACTACTAATTCCATATGCAATTAAAATAATATCTGCATCTTCAGTTAAATATTCTTCAAATTCTACTTCTTCTTTTTCTATTATTTCATATTTTTTCTGTAGTTTGTTGTTAAATTCTTCTAATTGGTCAAAATCAAGGTATATTGAAGTAACAAGGTTTTTCATAGTTTCTTCATTTCCTCTAACACTCCAACTATTATCGCTTACATGTTCAATAGCTTTAATTGGGAATTTAAGAGGTTCAGCCATTTGACCAAGGGTTGCATCGGCTAAAACAAATACTGGACTTTTATATTTGTCTGCAAGTTCAAATGCTTTAATTGTAAAGTCGCACATTTCTTGAACACTGTTAGGTGCTAAAACTATGTTTTTATAGTTTCCATGACCTCCACCTTTTACAACTTGATTGTAATCGCCTTGTTCTGGACCAATGTTTCCAAGACCAGGTCCTGCCCGCATAATATCCACAATTACTGATGGAAGTTCTGCTCCAGCTAAATATGTTATTGCTTCTTGCATTAAACTTATTCCTGGACCTGATGAAGCAGTCATCACTCTATGGCCTGTTGATGATGCACCATAAACCATATTTATTGATGCTTCTTCACTTTCTGCTTGAACAAAGTTTCTTCCAACCATTGGGAAGTATTTACTTGCTTCATGAAGTATTTCGCTTGCAGGAGTTATAGGATAACCAAAAAAACAGTCACATCCACCATACATTGCTCCAATAATCACTGCAGTATTTCCTTTCATCATTTGTTCTGTCATTTAATCACCTTTTTACAATCTGTCTTGGAACATGGACTTCTACGGCTAATGGTTCTGGACATGTATAATAACAGTCTCCACATCCTGTGCATCCTGAACCTTTATATTTTGCATAATTGTATCCATTATCATTTAAATCTTGACTCATTTCAAGAGCATTCTCTTTACAAAAGTAAATACACCTTTCACATGATTTACATTCATTTTTATGGATTATTGGATAAGGATTAGGTATTGATTCATTGTTATTCATTTAATCACATGAGTATATTATAAAATATTGCTTGAATATATATTATATGCAATATAACTTATCATTGTCATTAGAATTATATTAATTACTAATATGTTGAAAATTAAAACGGTAATATATTTATTTTTCATAATATAAAAAATCTTTTAAAAATTTTTTTTAATTTAAATAAATAACATTTTTATTTTATTATTTTTATTTCTAATCAAAAATTTAAAGTTAATATTTTTAATATTTTTAATATTTTTAATATTTTTAATATTTTTAATATTTTTAATATTTTTAATATTTTTAATATTTTTAATATTTTTAATATTTTTAATATTTTTAATATTTT
>JAISIT010000276.1 GCA_031261915.1 Candidatus Methanoflexus mossambicus | reverse complement strand
ATATAAATTTATTATCTTATTATTTAGTTATCAATTATAAAATATAAATTCATAATTTTTTATAAATATTATTTTTTCTATTAATTTCTATTAATTCGTCTATTATTTTTTTATTATTATTTTTTTATCATTATCTATTAATTTTCTATTAATGTTTAATTTTTAGATATTTTTGGGATTTAAATGACTACAAATATTAAAGAACTTTCAAATAACTTAATTAATCGTATAAATGAAATAGCTGTTCCTTTAAAGATTATGCATGTTTGTGGATCTCATGAACATACCATCATGGAAAATGGAATACGAACCTTGTTGCCTCCAGAAGTTGAAGTAATAGCTGGTCCTGGTTGTCCTGTTTGTTGTGTTCCTGCTCGTGAAATTGATGAAGCTATTGAATTAATTGATCAAGGAGTTACAATAGCTACTTTTGGAGATATGCTTCGTGTTCCTGGGTCAAATAGCTCTCTTGCAGATAAAAAAGCTGAGGGTGCTGATGTTAGAATTGTTTATGGAATACCTAATGCTGTTGAATTGGCTAAAGACCTTGACAATGAAGTTGTTTTTATTTCTGCAGGTTTTGAAACTACTGCACCAACTACTGCTTCTGAAATTTTATCGAATCCTCCAGAAAACTTTTCAGTTCTCACATCCCATCGTTTAATCCCTCCAGCACTTCAATTTTTAATTGAATCTGGTCAAACAAATCTTAATGCTTTAATAGAACCTGGTCATGTTGGAACAATAATTGGCATGGAACCATTTGAAGTTTTTTCAAATAAATATAATATTCCTCAGGTAATAGCTGGCTTTGAAGCTTTAGATATTTTAATGGCTGTGTATATGATTTTAAGACAAGTTAAAAATGGTGAAACTAAAATAGAAAATGGATATAAACGTGCAGTTAAAGATACAGGCAACCTTAAAGCACAAGAAGTTATTAATGAAGTTTTTAATGTAACAAGTCGTGAATGGAGAGGTTTTCCAAAAATTCCAAATTCAGTTCTTGAGTTGAAAAAAGAATTTGATGATTTTAATGCAAGAGAAAAATTTGACATTGAAGTAAAAGATGTTAAAGATGCTCCAAAAGGATGTATTTGTGGTCCAATACTTCGTGGAGTTGCAAGACCTGAAGATTGTAAGCTATTTAGAAAAGAATGTAATCCAACTCATCCTATTGGTGCTTGTATGGTTTCTAAAGAAGGAACTTGTAATATTGCCCATAGATATGGAGTATTATAGATAATTATATTTTGAAGTGGTTCAATGGCAGATATTAAAGTTATTGCTCTTGATATTGATGGAACATTAACAGATCATTCAAGAAAAATTTGTTTAAATGCAATTGAAGCTATTAGAAATGTTGAAAAAATAGGTATTCCTGTTGTTATTGTAACTGGAAATATATTTTATTTTTCTTATGCTGCTGCCACGTTAATTGGTGCTACTGGAGGAATTGTCGCTGAAAACGGTGGAGTTATATCTAAATTAGATGAAAATGGATTTAATTCTATTGAAGTCCTTTCAAATCGTGAAAATATAGATTATGCTTATGAATATTTGGTTGATAATTTCTCAGATAAATATGATATTCGTAAAGTCGATGATTCTCCAGCACGTTTAAGTGAAATAGCTATGTATCGAACATTTGATGGAGATACACTTAAGAATTTACTAAAAGATTTCGATGTTGAGGTATATGACACTCATTTTGCATTACATATAACTGATTCTAAGGTTAATAAAGGAACAGGACTTAAATCAGTTGTTGAAAACCTTGGATTTAAATTAAATAATGTTTTAGCTGTTGGTGACAGTGAAAATGATATAGAATTTCTAAATGCTGTTGGAATTAAAGTTGCAGTTAATAATGCTGATGATAAACTTAAAAAAATAGCTGATTATGTTACTGTACTTTCCTATGGTGATGGTGTAGCTGAAGCTATTGATAAATTCGTTTTTAATGATTATAATTAAAATAAAAACTTTTTATATGACTTTTTTATTTTTAATTATTATTTTTTATTTTAATTTTAATAGTTTTAATAATTTTAATTTTAATATTTTTAATTTTAATATTTTTAATATTTTTAATTTTAATATTTTTAATAAGTATAATGATGATAATAATATTTTAAAATAATGATAATTTGGAGATAACATGTTGTATGAGATTGCAGAGGATTTAAAGGGAGAAATTTTAAAATATAGTGAAGATTATGATATTTTTATTGAAAATCATAGTGCTATAAATATAGATAGTGAAAAGGATAATATTAACTTTGCTAAAGAAGAATATAACTTTGGTATTGGGGTTAGAATATTAAATAATAATAAAATGGGATTTGCTTATAGTTCTAATATTGAAGATTATAAAGAATTAGCTGAAAAAGCATTTTTAAATTCTAAATTAAATGAAATGGATGAAAATTTTTCTTTTGCACTTAAATCTAAATATAGTTCTGTTAAAGGATTATGTGATAAAAAATATGATGAATTAGAAGTTGATGATTTATCCGAAATCTTAAAAATGAGTATTGATACTGTAAACGACAATGGATGTGAGGCGACATCTGGTGGAGTTTCTGCATACTCCTTAAATTCTCTTGTAGTTAATTCTAATGGTGTTGAACTTGAAAATTCATCTACTTCTTTCTCAACTCACATAGCAGTAAATGCTGAAAGTGGTGGTGAGAAATCTACATATTATGATTCTGAATCTTTAAGAACTTTTAATTTAAATCCTATTAAATTAGCAAATGATGTATGTAATCTTGCTAAAAATTCTCTTGGTGGAATTAAAACTGATACTGATGATAAAACTGTTGTTTTAGATTATCATGCTGCGTCAGGACTTCTTGGCACATTTATAGGTGCTTTTAATGGAGGTAATGTTTTAAGGGGACGTTCTATTTTGGCAGATAAACTTTTACAAGAAATAGCTCCAAATAATCTTTCCATTTATGATGATGGAACTATTGATGGGGCTTTAGTTTCATCTAATGGGGATAATGAGGGTATATCATCACAAAAAACTGTTTTAGTGGAAAATGGAATTTTAAATGGTTTTATTTATGATGTTTATAATTCAAACAAATATAACAATTCTAAATTAAATTTAAATAAAAATTCAAATGTTTATGATGATAATGATCCATTAAAACAATTAAGTACTGGAAATGGATTTAGATCTTTTTCATCTATTCCAAATATTTCAACTACGAATATTGTTTTTGATTTTAAAGATTTAAATGATATAAATGAAGTAAAAAATGGTATTTTAGCTATTGATGTTCTTGGAGCTCATACTGCAAATCCAATTTCAGGAGATTTCTCTGTAGAGATTAACAATCCATTTTTAATTGAAAATGGAGAAATAACTAAACCTATAAAAAAAGCTATGCTATCTGGTAATGTTTTTGACCTTATTAACCAAGTTAAAGGATTAAAATCTAAGATACAACAAAAAGGATCTTTCATAATTCCACAATTAGTTTGTGAAAATTTAAGAATCGTAGGTTAAATTTTAAGTTAAATTTAAAATAGAACGAGCAGATATTAAAATAAACGGAAAATTAAAATTAGTTAAGAATATTTAGAATAGTTAAAAACATTTAAAAATAGTTAAAATTAGTTAAAAAAATTAAAAAAAAGAAATGGGGAACAAAAGTTCCCTAAATTACCAAACAGGTAATTAATTTATTAAATATAATAAATAATTTATATTACTTACTTATTTAATAGCTAATTTGATATCTGCTTCTTTGACGGTTTTACGTCCAGCATGTTTAGCTAATTGGATAGATTTGGTTGCAATTTCTGCACCGTATTCTTCAATAGCTTCTAATAATGCTTCAGCAGCATCTTCACTTACTCTTGCAGCACCAGCATTTTTAATAATTCTTGTGACAGGTGCTAATGGAATTTCGTTTGTATTGACCATATATTTCATCTCCTAAATTGATTGATTAAAAAGATAATAAGTGTTTTGAAAGAACTCCACTTATTACATTTTATAATATTATTTGTTTTAGTATATAAAGGTATTGGTAATTTTGGCTATTTTTTAGTATTATTTTTAAAATTTATTATTGAATTTAACTTTATAGTTTATATCATCTCTGTCTTGTTTTTTATATTTTAATCTTACATTCAATATATATTCAATTTAATATAACTATTGGTAAAAATCTTATTATTAAAATTAAAGGAATATGGTTTTTAATTAATTCATTTTTAAATTAAAGATTATTTATTCAATATTTTAGGAAAATTACTTGTATTTGATTTTATTATTGTTATTTGGTTTCAAATTCATATTATTTTAACTGAATTTTAATTGAAGTTCTATAACACTTTAGCTACTTGTTTTTATGACTGGGAATTGAATTTCTGTTAAAAGTTCTTCTTCTGCTACAACATGTGGGTTGTTCAAATAGATTTCTTTTGGTGAACCAATAATATCATAATTATTCTCTAAAGAATATTTTATCATCTGTGAATAGCTATTTTTGAGTTTATCGTATGACCCTTTATGGACTATTGATAAAACTTTATGTTCAAGTAATTCAACAATTTTTATTTTGTCTGTATCTTCGATGTTACTATTAATTGGAACTCCAATATCATAAGGGATTTCATCGGTTTTAATATTTTTAGGCATACTGTAATATATTGCAAATGGTGCTCCAGTAATTTTAATCTTATTTGCTTCAGCCCATCCCATTAGTTGTGAGATTAAAATGTCTATATCTTCAATTAAACCTAAATGATTTATTATTGCCATTTTTTCTTCTTTAATTACTTTTTCTATAATTTCATTTGCCATTTTATCACTTTTTATCATTTTTTTATTATTATAACTATTTTTTGTATTAGGATCATTATTTTTTTATTTCTATTTATATTTTTATTATTTTTATTATTATTTTTATTATTATTTTTATTATTTTTATTATTATTTTTATTATTTTTATTATTATTATTTTTTTATTTGTCTTATTTATATGATTCAAAGAGTATTATTTCTTAAAATGGATAAAATTCAATTAATTTACCTTTATCTATTAATTCAACTGATTTTGGTATTTTAATGTATCCATCAGCTATTGCAAGAGATGTAATAGCTCCTGAATCTTTCATAATTGGATAAAGTTCATTATTTTTTAGTTTAACTAAAACATATTGAGTTCTACTTTCAGAATGAATTCTTTTTGAAATTGGATATTTTTCAATATTTTTTTCTTTATTAATTTCAAATCCAGTTATTTTCCTAATTTCTGGAGCAATAAAGATATAATAAACTATTAATGTCGCCACAGGGTTTCCAGGAAGACCAATAATAATTTTTATTTTCTCATTAGATTTATTATTAGATTTATTATTAGATTTATTATTAGATTTATTATTAGATTTATTATTAGAATTATTATTATATTTAATTTTTCCAACAATAGTTGGTTTACCTGGTTGAACTGAAATTCCGTGGATTAATATTTCTCCAAGTTCATTTAAAACTTCAATTAAAATATCACCCATACCAGCAGAAGTTCCTCCAGATAAAATCACAATATCTGATAATTTTAATCCTAATTCTATTTCTTTTTTTAAATCATCGTAGTCATCATTTACATTTTTTAAATTAATAGCTTTTCCACCACTAGAGATTATTGCATTTTTCAAACTATGACTATTTACATCATATATTTTTCCAAAACTTAAATTATCAGTGGAGTTTATTAGTTCATTACCTGTTGAAATAATAGAAATTTTTGGTTTTTTAATTACTTCAACTTCATTTATTCCTTGGGCAGAAATAGCTCCAATTTTTCCAGGACTTAAAATACTTCCAGATTCAAGGATTATTTCTCCTTTTTTAATGTCTGAACCTTTAAATGCAATATCTTGATTTGGAGTAACACTTGTAAATATTTCAACAGTATTTTCTTTCTTTTTTGTATGTTCTACCATAGCTATTGCATCTGCACCGTCGGGAATTGGAGCTCCTGTTGAAATTTCAATAGCTTCACCATTTTTAATAGTTTTTTTGCTAAAAAAACCTGCTTCAACACGATCTATTATTTTCAATGTTTTTGGATCATCTTCAGTTGCATAAAAACTATCTTCTGCTTTTATTGCAAATCCATCTTTTATTGCTCGATTAAATGGTGGAAAATCAATGTTAGAAATTATATTTTTAGAAATAACACGATTTAATGATTTATTTATATTTATTATTTCGTTATCATAGTTATTTTTTATATTAGACTCTTTAAAAAGCTTTTTAATTATTTCAATAGCTTCATCAACAGTTTTAATTTTTAAGAACTCTGTTCCCATTGTATCATCAATTATTTTTTTATTTTTTTAAACTTTTTATTTATTTTTTTAGAAATATTTGTTGATATTAATAAATAATATTCTTTTTCTATAATCTAAAAATTTTAATATATTAATCAAAATAGCTTTTATTTCAAAAGATATTAACTCCAAAAATTATAAAATTAATTATGGGTTTATTAATACTAAAATTTATTAATATTAAAATTTATTAATACAAAATTATTAAATAAACTTATTATAAACTTATTAAATAAATTTATTAATACTATTAATCATGAAAGTATTATAATAAATATTATATAGTAGTTTAATACATATTTTATATATTATACTTATTATCTTATTAATTAAACTTCTATAATTTATATTTTTTACTACTTTTAATTATAATAATATGGGTATATGTTTTATAGGTTATTATAATTTATTATAAATTTAAGTTATTATAATATTATATAGTTATTATAATATTATATAGTTATTATAACTTTTTTTTAATTGGAGGAGAGTATTTGAGTAATAAAAATCAACCAACACAAGAGTTTAAACGAGTTAGAACGCCACGAAAAGGAGAGCTTCCAGCTGTTGTTGAACAAATTATGGGGCATGGGAAGTTAAAAGTTCGTTGTGCTGATGGTAAAATTAGAATGGGCAGAATTCCAGGTAAAATGAAAAAAAGAATTTGGATTCGTGAAGGTGATGTTATTTTAGTAAAACCATGGGATTTCCAAACTGATGAAAAAGCAGATGTTATTTGGAGATATACCAGAACAGAATCTAACTGGTTAGAAAGAAAAGGATATTTAAAAATGTAATTTTCTTTTAATTTTCTTTTAATTTATTCTTTAATTTATTCTTTAATTTATGGTTTTATTGGTCTTATCTTTGTTAATGTTACTATTTTTATAATTCTTTTTTTTAATTAATGATAATGTTTTTTTTTATTTATTAATATGATTTTTTAATCATTAAAGGTTGAGCTAATTATGTATGAAGTTTCTATAATTAATTTAGTTTGTATTCTGCTTTTAGGGGTAGTTGGAACAATAACATATTATAGAAAAAGTTTAGATCTTTTAGGTTCTCTTTTAATGGTGGTTATGGGTTTTATTATTTTATTTTCTGCTGGTTTTAAATGGTTAATTTTAATTTTAATCTTTCTTATACTAAGTTTAATTGCTACTAAATCAAATAAACAATTCAAAAAAAGTATTGGAAAGTATGATGGACAAAGAACAGCTAAAAATGTTATTTCCAATGGTATTGTTGCTTTTTTCATGGCTGCATTTGGAGGATTTTATTTTCCATTTGTAGGAGGTTTTATTGGAGCAATTTCAACTGCAACTGCAGATACTTTAGCAAGTGAAATTGGAATATTACAAGAACCAAGATTAGTTACTACTTTTAAAAAAGTTCCTCCTGGAACCGATGGTGGAATATCAATTTTAGGAACTGCAGTAGGTGTTTTAGGTGCAGGTATTATTGGAATAGCTGCTGCTGCTATGGGAATCATTTCTAATCCATTATTAACTGTTCAAATTGCAGTTATTTCTGGTTTAATTGGTTGTTTTATGGATAGTATTCTTGGAGCTGTTTTTGAAGTTAGAGGATTTATTAACAACGAACATGTTAATCTTTTAGCAACTTTAACTGGAGCTATTGTTGGAATAATTTTTACTATGATTTAAATTTAAATTTTGTTTTTATTTTATCATTGTTTTTTATTTTTCGTTTTTGTCTTTATTTTAATTTTAAATACAAACTTTTTTAGAAAAAAAGTTTGATCAAAAAAACTATCTTTGATCAAAAAAACTATCTAAATTACTTAATATTTTAATTTTAAATACAAACTTTTTAGAAAAAAGTTTGATCAAAAAAAACTATCTAAATTACTTAATATTTTAATTTTAAATACAAACTTTTTTAGAAAAAAAAGTTTGATCAAAAAAAACTATCTAAATTACTTAATATTTTAATTTCAAATATCTCATTATTTATTAATTTAATTATAATCATTATTGTCAATTTAATATAATTTATAATTTTATATAATAATATAAGTTTATATAATAATTATTACATAAATGGTAACATGAAATTTGAAGTTTGGGAAAAGTTTTATGAAAAAATTTTAGCAGATTTTGGATTTTCACGAGATGATGATAACAAATCTGCAGTAATTTTAAATGAAATTTTATTTAAATCTAATACTTATTCTTTTGAGGGGATACAAACTTTTATTGATGAAAGTACAGATAATAATACTACTTTTGTTATTTTTGGGGCTGGTCCATCTTTAAAAAATCATATTATTGAATTTAAAGAGATGGAAAATAAAACAAGTTCGTTTCATGAATTTTTTACAATAGCTGCGGATGGTGCAACTTCTGCTCTTTTAGAAGAGGATATAGTTCCTGATGTTGTTGTAACTGACTTAGATGGAAAGATGGATGATTTATTAATTGCCAATAAAAAGGGATCTATTTTTGTTATTCATGCTCATGGGAATAATTTAGATTTGATTAATGAATATGCTGATAAATTTAATAAATCTATTGGAACAACTCAAGATAAGCCATTCGGGAAACTTTACAATTTTGGAGGATTTACTGATGGAGATAGAGCTGTTTTTTTAGCTGTTGAACTTGGTGCACATAATATTCTTTTATGTGGAATGGATTTTGGAAAATATGTTACTAAATACTCCAGACCTAATCTTCACGAAGATATTGCTCTTGCTGATGATATGAAAGTAAAAAAATTATCTTATGCTGAAATTTTGATAAAGTGGATTGAAGATAATGAAAATGTGATTATTGAGTTTTTAGATTGAGTTTTTATATTAATACTATTGATAACATGGGATTTGAAGATATTTTGATGGATGGAGAAACTATATTTAACAATATGGAGGCATTTAATCCAGATTATATTCCCCCTAATTATAATTTTAGAGATAAACAGATGGAAGCATTGGCTATTTCACTTCGTCCAGCTTTACGAAATGGAAGACCTATTAATTCTATTATTGTTGGACAATGTGCAACGGGGAAAACTACTGCAGTTAAAATAATCTTTGAAAAGCTTGAACATAGTTCTAATAAACTTGTTTGTGCTTATGTTAATTGTCAAATGCACACAACACGTTTTGGGATATTTTCCCAAATTCATAAAAAGATATTTGGCTATGCTCCTCCAGAAACTGGAGTTCCTTTTTCAAAAGTCTATGAAAAGATCATGAAACATTTATCAGATAATAATCAAGGATTAATTGTTGCTCTTGATGAAGTTAATTATCTTTTACAAAATCAAACTTTAAATAAAGTTTTTTATGATATTTTAAGGGCTAATGAAGAGTTTGAAGGGCTTCGCACTGGAATTTTTCCAATCATTTCTGATATTGAATTTAGATTGGCTTTAGATATGAATGTTAATAGTGTATTTTCACCTCAAGAAATAATTTTTCCACCATATTCTCGTGGTGAAATATTAGATATTTTAAAAGATAGGGTAAAAGAAGGATTTTATCCTAATGTTATTTCTAATGATATTATAGAAGAAATAACAGATTATACCTTAAATTCTGAAGATTTACGTTTGGGAATAAATCTTTTAAGAATTGTGGGCAATAATGCCGAGGCAGATGCAGCAAAAGTGATAGAACAAAAACACTTAGATGAAGCTATTGCAAGTAATGCTTCTATTAATTTATCAAAGATCATTAAAAATCTTAATAATCGGGAAAAGCAATTATTGCAGTTAATAGCTGAAAATCCTGATTTTAATAAATCTGGAGAATTATCAAAAGAATTTAAAAAGAAAACTAATGCTAGCTATTCTACTTTTATCCGTGCTATAGAAAAACTTGAGGCATTAAGATTAATAGATACAAAATACACTGGAAAAGGGGTTAGAGGTAATTCAAGAGATATAAATCTTAAATTTAATCCAAATGAAGTTTGTAGGTGTATTTTGTAAATAAATCTTTTAATTTTCTTATGTAAAAAAATTAAATTGAATTTTATAATATTTTTTATACTTATTTTTTCATAATATTTTATAATATTTTTATAATATTTTTTTTATACATAGTATTTTTTTTATACATAGTATTTTTCAGTATTATACTTGTATAATTGATAATATTTTAATAAAACTTAAATATTTTATTATTGATAATTAACATTAATATTAATATTTTTTTAATTTTTTCATTTTTCAATTTTTTTTAATATAAATTGTGTGGAGTTCTTTAAATTATATTATTTTTAGATTTATATTATTTTTAGATTTATATTATTTTAGATTTATATTATTTTAAATTTATATTATTTTAAATTATATATCGCAAATTATATTATATAACTCATATTATTTGGGTTAGGACTATTAATAAATGATATTATTAAAAAAATTAATATTCCTAATATAAACATAATTGTTGCACAGTTTTTAAGTGAATATTCGCCTAATAAAATTTTATAGAATGTGCTATGGGAATTTGAGATAGCTCTTTGATTTAAAATTTTATTTTCATTTGCATTTAAATGAATTTTATTTTGAAATTTATTTTGGTTTTGATTTGAAAAGTTATTTAATTGAAATTTATTCATTTTTATCACCAAACTAAACTTTTGTTATAAGAGTATATAAAGAAAGAGTGAGAGAGCATTTGAAAACTAATATTTTTTTTAATTTTTTTCTTGTTTAAATTATTATTTTTATCAAATACTCATTTAATTTTGCTTAAAATTACTTCCAAAATGATTATGTTGATTTTTTATAGTTTATAATGTTATTTGTTTATATTTTTTTTAATTGTAGTAATATAACTATGTAGTTTTATTATTTTTTTAATTATTGGGTTTTGGAGATATTTCCATGTCGTTTTTGAGTTTAATTTTAAAAAATCCATTTAGAAATCGGGCAAGAGCAGCTCTTGCGATTATTGGTATTGGTATTGGAATAGCTACAATAGTAGCATTAGGTGCAATTACTTCAGGGCTTACATCAAGTCTTGATGATACTTTACATGAAGGTGGTGCTGATTTTACTGTTTTAAATAAAGAAGAAGATTCTTTAGGAACTCCTTATGGAACAAAAACTTTAAATGAAAGTTGGGTTGATACAATACGTAAGTTTCCTGGTGTTAAAAAAGTTGAATCGATTTATCTGGCATCAGTAACTGCTGATGATGAGTTTTCAACAGTGATTGGTGTAAATTATAATGATTCATTTGATCCTAAGTCTATGGATTTAACTATGATTAATGGTAGTTTAATTAAAAAGAATAATGAAGTTATAATTGGAAAACTTACAGCTAAAGATTTAGAAAAAACTGTTAATGATACTGTTTCGATTAACGATGAAAATTTTAAGATAGTTGGAATCTTTGAATCAGGTGATCCAAGCCAAGATGGAATAATTGCTCCAATTGAGGATATGCAACGGATTTCTGAAGATGAAGGGCATGTTAGTATGTTATATGTTTTCGCAGATAAAGGAGTTGACATAAAAAAGTTAAGTGATGATATTGAAAAGAAATATAGTGAAAATCTCACGGCTATAACTTCAATTTCCGATATTGAAACGGTTTCTGATGCATTAGGCATGGTTGATACTGCTTCATGGGGAATATCACTTTTAGCAATTGTAATTGGTGGAATTGGAATTATAAATACTATGATAATGTCTGTTTATGAAAGAACTCGTGAAATCGGTGTTTTAAAAGCAGTTGGTTGGAAAAGTAGACGGATTCTTACAATGATACTTGGAGAATCACTTGTTTTAACAATTACATCTGCAATTATAGGATCAATTGTTGGTGTTGCATTTATTGAAATAGCTAGACTTTTCGATATTTTTGCTGGAATGACTCCAATATTTACATTAAATCCATTTTTACAAGGATTTGCTGTAGCTATTATTGTAGGTTTAATTGGTGGATTCTATCCTGCCTATAGAGCAAGTAAATTACCTCCTACAGAAGCATTAAGATATGAATAATTTATCATTAAACATTTACTGGTGATTTTATGGAGTATATAGTTGAAGTGAAAAATCTTAAAAAAAGTTATGAAAATGGTAAAATCAAAGCATTGAATGGTATTGATTTGAAAATTGAAAAAGGAGATTTTGTAGCTATTATTGGTCAATCTGGGTCTGGAAAATCTACATTATTAAATATGCTTGGAGCATTAGATGTTGCTGATGAAGGAACAATTATAGTTGATGGATATGACTTAATTAATGATAAAAACTTAGATAAATTTAGATCTAAAGAATTAGGTTTTATTTTTCAATTACATAATCTTATTCCTAACCTTTCTGTTCTTGAAAATGTTGAAATTCCAATGTTTGAAACTAAATTAAGTGGAAAAGAAAGAACCGAGCGTGCAACAGAGTTATTAACTTTAGTTGGTTTAAAAGACAAATTACAGATAAAACCTACAAAATTATCTGGTGGAGAAAGGCAAAGAGTAGCTATTGCAAGAGCATTAGCAAATAATCCCTCCATAATCCTTGCTGATGAACCTACAGGAGCTTTAGATTCTAAAACATCTAGTGAAGTCTTAGATCTTTTAATGGACTTACATAAAAATCAAAATGTAACTCTAATAATGGTTACGCATGATTTAAATGTTGCAAAATTAGCAAATAGACAAATAGAAGTTTTAGACGGTAAAATTATTTCTCAATAATTTTATTTCTTTTTTTTCTTTTTTTTATTTTTTATTTTTTCTTTTATTCTTATTATTTTAATATTCTTGCTTATTATTTTAATATTCTTGCTTATTATTTTAATATTCTTGCTTATTATTTTAATATTCTTGCTTATTATTTTAATATTCTTGCTTATTATTTTAATATTATTTCTTATT
>JAISIT010000218.1 GCA_031261915.1 Candidatus Methanoflexus mossambicus | reverse complement strand
GAAGCTAATGAAAATATAACTAATGCTAAAAATGAAGTAATTGCATCTATTAAAAAGATGGAAACTCTTCAAGAAGAAAATAAAAAGTTATCTATGATAATTGTAGGTTATCAAGGTAGAGATTTATTTAGTAGAATTAGAAACAAACCATTAGCTGTTCCAGATGAAATAATAGTTAAAAAACCTTAATAATTAATTATTTTCAATTAATTATTTTTTTTACTTTTATTTTAATTAATCAATTTTTATATTTTTAATTTATTTTTTAAATTTCTTTATTTTTATTAATTCTTATTATTCCTATTATTATTATTATTATTATTTTGTTTTATTTGTTAGTGTTAGTGAATAGGTTTAGTGTTAGTGGTATAGTTATTATATTATTAATATAGCTTTCATTAGGGGACTATCAATTTATTAGTTGAAATTTACTGTTTTTTAAAGTTGATTTGCAATTAGGATCATTTGAAAATTTTTGGTCGTGTTTCAAGGTTGGTTAAAAAAAATATTGATTATTAATAATAAATTGTTTATATTATAAAAAAGATAGTATTATTAAATCTAAATTTTATACTTATTACTATCAATCAAGAATGAAATAATATCGTTAGCTGTAGATATTTATTCTGATTTAAGGAAAAAAGGAATAACCGTTGGTGATGTAGATATATTTATTTCATCTAGTTATACATAATAATGGAACTTTAATCTCAAATAATACAAAACATTACAAAAATATAAAGAATTTAAAATTAGAAAATTGGATTTAAGTTTATATTTTATTTATTATTCAATTAGTATTTCATCAAATAAAACAAAGAAATAATATTATAAGTTTATAATAACTGAATTAAGGAGAATTTTTCATGTCATTGTTGCCTACTGGAAATCCAAGTTTTAAGAAAATGATTGAAAATGATTATATTTATGTTGATAAGACAAAATATATTTATGATTTAATTACCAATGAAACATCTTGTTTTTTATCACGCCCAAGAAGATTTGGTAAATCCTTACTCATTGGAACAATGTATGAATTGTTTAGTGGAAATAAAGATCTTTTTAAAGGGCTTGATATTGAAAACTTGTATGATGATTGGGATATTTCTTATCCTATTATTTTATTAGATTTCATGAATATTAGTTTAAAAAATTCTTCTAATTTAAAAAAATCCCTTAATCTATTTCTTGATAAAATAGCTGATAATTTTAATATTATTTTAGAAGATACTGATTTAATTGAAGTTAAATTTGCAGATTTACTTGAAAAAATACATATCAAAACTGGAAATGAGGTTGTTATTTTAATCGATGAATATGATAGACCAGTTTTAGATACTATGCATGATAAAAATCTTTCAAAAATGAATCTTGAATTAATAGCTGATTTTTATGGTGTTATTAAAAGTAATAATCAACATATTAGATTTGTTTTCATGACTGGGGTTAGTAAGTTTTCAAAAACTTCTATTTTTTCAGGACTTAACAGTATAACTGATATTAGTTTAGATAATAAATATTCTACTATTTGCGGTTATACAAATGATGAACTTTTAAATAGTTTTGATGATTATATAATTGATGTTTCAGAGTTTAATGATATGTCAAAAGAGGAATTTTTAAATGAAATTAGATTAAACTATGATGGTTATAGTTGGGATGGGATTAATTTTGTTTATAATCCATATTCTATTCTGCATTGCTTTAAAAGACAAACAATCGATAACTATTGGTTTGAAACTGGAACACCAACTTTTTTAATTGATTTAATAAAAAAAGAAAAGAAAACTGATTTAATTATCAATACAACATCCACAAATTCATCACCTTATTCTAATTTCTCTTTAAAGAAACTTAATCTAAAAAATGTCCTTGTTCAAACAGGTTATTTAACAATTAAAAAAATTATTAGGAAAAAAGGTAAAATTGAAAATTATGTTTTAGATATTCCAAATAAAGAAGTTGAGGAATCTTTATTTGATAATCTTGTAAGTGAGTATACTGAGTATCCAATAGACGAATTGGATGATATAATAGCTGATATTTATAATAATTTTAAAAATAAAGATAATGAAGGTTTAAATATCAATTTAACCACTTTATTTAGTAATATAACTTATCATCAACATAAAGATTTGAAAAATGAAGCTTACTGGCATTCAATGTTTTCATTTTTATTTAAATTATTAGGTTTCAATGTTATTAGTGAGCGAGTTACAAATATTGGAAGAGTAGATGCAGTTATTGATGAGAAGGAGTTTACATGTATTTGTGAAGTAAAATATGGTGATGATAAAACAAATGATGAGTTAATTGAAGAAGCTATTAATCAAATTTATGAAAAAAAGTATTATGAACCATATTTAAGAAAAAACAACATTTTTCTTGTAGGAATTGGCTTTAGTAATAGAACAGTGAAAGCTAAATTCTTTGATTTGGATTATGATAAATTAGAGTTAAATAACTAAGTATCAAATATTTATTTCTCCCTTATTTACTTTACCAATACATAATATGAAAAAATCAAAATAAAGAACACATCATTAATATTTTTTATAATTTTTTTATAATATTTTATATTTTTCATAATATATTCAATATTCCTCATATAAATTATAATGCTTATAATAATAATTATAAATAGGCATAAACACTATTTAATAAAATATAAAATTTAATAATAAAATTTATATTTATAAAATTTAATTATTAGTATAAATAAATTTATTAAGTAGAAATATTTAAATTAATAATTTAATATAATTATATATAGTATAATAATGTTAAAAATAATACTAATGTTAAAATGTTTTTAATATATTGTGTATAAAATAATATATTATGTATAAATTAGCAATATATGATTATTTATATTAATTAATAAAAATATGGAGGTAATAATATGGCAAAAGTTAAAGGAACTAATAAAAGAACTAGGCCTAAAGCTCATTATAGAAA
>JAISIT010000044.1 GCA_031261915.1 Candidatus Methanoflexus mossambicus | reverse complement strand
AAGACTTCATCTACAAAGACAATTACAAAGACAACTTAGAAAACTATTTAGAGCAGACAGGACAAATAGCTAAAAATTCAAACACCCCAGACCAAGAATTAGGAGAGAGAGAGAGAGAGTCAGCATGGTTCTTATGTTAAATTAACTTCTAATCCAGAGACAAGTGGGAGATATCATACCGATTGGCTAAATATGATGTATCCCAGATTGAAGTTAGCAAGAAACCTCCTAACCGATGATGGTGTTATTTTCATTAGTATTGATGATAATGAAGTAGAAAACCTTAGAAAACTTTGTGATGAGATTTTTGGTGAAGATAATTATATTGACGTATTTATATGGATTAATAAACCTGAAGGTAGGCAAATATCAAAAAATGGTGCAGTTGGAACTCATGAATATATCATGTCCTATGCTAAGAATAGTATTAATATTAATGAGTTTAAATTATCCTTAAAATTTTTGAATGAGTTGATGCCTAATACGTATAATAAATTTAGTCATGATATTTTGACAGATGAATATGGTGATTATATAATTACTCATGAATTATATAATGGTAATTCTGTTTTTAATGAAATTACTCGTCCAAATTTAGTTTTTGATATTTATTATAATCCTGAAACCACAGATGTTATTTGTGAAAATGTTTCAGAATCTCATTTACATGATGGATATGTGAAAATTCCTCCAAAAAATAACAATGTTAGAAACACAAAATACAAAGCATGGCGTTGGGGGAGAGATAAAGTGGTTAATGAAAAACATAATTTAGAATTTCAACAGAGAAATGATTCATATGTTGTTTATACTAAAAGGCGAGATTTTGATATAACGAATGTTAAAGATATTATTACAAATATTAATACCAATGCTGGAACTCAAGATATTAATAATTTATCTCTTAATGGACTTTTTGATTTCCCAAAACCAGTTAATTTAATTAAATTTTTAAGTTCATTAATTATCAAAAATAATGATATTATTTTGGATTTTTTTGCAGGATCTTCAACAATATATGAAGCTATTTTTAATTTAAATTTAAAAAATAATCTTAGTACTCATGTTATTGGTGTTCAAATACCTGAAGAAGTCGAGGAAGATTCAAAAGCTTTTAAATCTGGTTTTGAAACTATTGCAGACATTGGAAAAGAAAGAATTCGTCGTGCTGGAGATAAAATTAAATCTGAATCAAATAATAATGATTTAGATACTGGTTTTAAGGTCTTTAAGCTTGATTCTTCTAATTTGGATAAATGGAATCCTGATTATGATGATGTTCAGAAAACTCTTTTGGATAGTGTTAATAATGTTGTTTCTGGTCGCAGTGAGTTAGATCTTGTTTATGAGATCATTATTAAGTATGGTATTGATTTAAGTTTAGCTATTGAAGAATATAATTGTGGTGAATGGACAGTTTATTCTGTTGGTTATGGTGCTTTACTCATTTGTCTTGATAATGATATTACTAAAGAAATAGCTGATTTTATTATTAAATTAAAGAATAAATTAGATCCTATTACTTTGAGGGTTGTTTTTAAAGATAATGGATTTGTAAGTGATTCTGATAAAACTAATATTAAAGAAACACTTAAAATTAATAATATCAATGAATTTATCACTATTTAATACTATTTTATTATTATTTTTTTTATAATTGTTATTATTATTCTTATAATTCCGTAAACATTTATATATGCTAATATATTTTAACAAAAGATTTATATAGTTTTAATTAAAAATTATTAATATGAAAAGTGGTAGTAGAAATAAAAATTTTATTGGAGAGTATATTATTTATGATAGTATGACTCCAAGAATGTGGGCTATAGTTATAATGCCTATTGAGTTAAGAGTAGATAATGCTCATGGTTTTGTCCATATCCATTTTTCTCATAGAGGAATAAAACATAAAATCAACAAAAATAATTTTTATGAAATTTATGAAATAATTGTTAATCATATTGAAGAAAATAAAATCATTGATAAAAGAAAATTATGGGATGAATTAAATGGTAGCTATTAGAATGATTAAGAAAATTCAAGGTAAAGATAAAATTAAAGAATTAGAACAGGAATATAAAAATATTAATAATCTTAAAAGAATTTTAGAATCCGATCAGGGAAATATGCTTCATGAGTTAGATCTTGAAAATTGGGAGTATTATCTTGAAAATCCAGAAGAATACTTAGAAGAAGGAAAAACAATATTTATTGATGGAATAAACTTAGGTGAAACGGAATTAGAACTAATGCACCATATTAAAAAACAAAATCCTAAATCTGTCAGTGAATTAGCAAATATTGTTAATAAAAAAGTAAGCACAATTGCCACTAAAGTTAATAATCTTGAAAAAGAAGGATTAATTAGTTTTAAATATGGATCTAAAAATCGTAAAATACCAATTATAAATTATGATAAAATAGAAATAGCTATTTAAATACTTGATTCAATATATTTAAAGGAACCTTAATAAATTTGAGATTAAGTAAAAATCAAGTTCAAAACATTGATAATCTTATATTTGCTTTTGAGGGAAATCCTTATAAATTGGAGGGATTTGAATGAATACAATAATAAAAGTATTTAATTTGATAAATCGTTCATTAGAATCTAATAAATCTGCAGAATTAGTCTTTGATGAAATAAATAAATCAAAAGACAATAATATAATAGTTGATTTTGCTAATGTTGTAGCTATTAGTCGAAGTTTCGTTCAATCATATTCTGCTCAAAAGAAAAAATCTAATAAGAATATTTCTGAGATTAATATAACTAAAGATTATGAAAATATGTTTAAAATGATTGAAAAGCAAATATTAATGGCTTAATTTTAAAATTAAAAAATTTATCCCATTTTAGAAATAATAACTCTAAATGAAATGATTAGTTATGGCTGAAAAAAGAATTGATGCAATAGAATTCAAAAGACAATTGCATGAAAATGCTTTAAAAATAAGTTGTGCAAAGAATTTACATGAATATGTAGCATTTATAAAGAAAGTATCTAATAAATCAAATGAAAAATTAATGATTGTTGAAAACTAAATCAATGTAGATATAATGATAGAATCAAACTTAGATGGAAAAAGCAAAGATATTCTGCAAGAAAATATTAATAAATTAAAAGAACTTTTCCCAGAAATACAAACCGAAGACAAAATAGACTTTGATAAACTAAAAAAGCTATTATCAAATGATATTTTTGAATTTATTGCTATTTAATTAAAGAAAACTTCATTTTCTAAATTAAAAGATAAACTTTTAATTAAAGAATATTTTATTTTTGCTTTTTTAAACTTTGATTGTGAATTTATTACTATTTAATTAAATGTCTTTTGTTCAAACTTTTTTTAAAAGTTTGATTGTGAATTTATTACTATTTAATTAAATGTCTTTTGTTCAAACTTTTTTTAAAAGTTTGATTGTAAATTTATTACAATTTAATTTTAAAATGTTTTCTTCAAAGTTTTTTTTTAAATTTTTGTTGATAATTTTAATTCTTTAATTTTTTAGCACATTTATTTAAAAACTTATTTATATTGTTATTTATAAAGTAATATTTATATTGATATTATTCATATTATTAACTTATTAGTTTAAATAACAAAACATGGCGAATTTTAGAAGATTAAAGTATATAATTTTTTAGGACTAATAAAGTGCTGATTTATTTTTGTAATTTGTAAAATAATTTTATTTTTGGTGTTTTTTTATGGATGTTGAGAGTTATTTGCCTGATTTTAATGAATATGGGAATATTCCGTCTGGTTGTCATTCATGTTCTTTAGATAATTTTAAAAATGTTTTTGTTAATTCTTTTAAAGAGTCTGTTTCAAGAAAAAGTCGTTTTGATGGTTTTTTAAAATATTCAAAGCATATTTGTGAAAATTTAGATTATGATATTAAATTTATTATAAATGGGAGTTATACTACTACTAAACTTAATCCTAATGATATTGATTTTTTAATTGTTTTTAATATTTCAAAGATAAGTAATGAAGAATATGATTTTACGATAAAAGAATATGAAAAACAAAAATATCTTAATATTCAAAGACATGCGATAATGGATTTAGTTAATGATGGATTAATTGATATAAATGATACTTATTGTTGTGATTGGTATCCTTTATATCAAAGAAATCGTGATGATAATGGGTATGATGAGTATTTGGAAGATAAAAAATACTGGTTGAAATGTTGGGGCATGTCTCGAAAAGATAACAATGGAATTGCTCATCCAAAGGGATTAATTGTTTTAGAATTAAATTCAAAAATATTGGAGGGGTTTAAATGAGTTTTGATGAAGATATTAAAGATGAAATCAAAATTGTAGAAGAAAGAATAGCTTCAAAGAAAAAACTTTTATTAAAATATCCTGAGGATAAGGGGCTTGCTTTAAGTTTAATGTCTTTTGAGAAAAGAAAAGATGATTTATTGTTTGAGTTAGATAATTTAAAAGATAAAACATTACATGAAAAATTAGATAAAATAAGAGATTATATTTTAAATAATAAACAGATGCAAGAAAAATATCCTGAAGAAAAGGAAAAATTACAATTAATATTAAAGGGATTAGAAAAACAACAAAATGAAATTTTTAAACAATTAAATGCGTTTTATGAGGATTATAATTTAAAAGTTTTTGATATGAAAATAGAATCAAATAAAAATAAAATTCCTTCTATTAATGAAATAACAGGTATACTAAATTCTATTCAGGATATGTGTTTTTCTTTAGGTGAATCTGTATATAAAAGGGTTAAAAAAGGAACTCAAATATCAGATCTAATTATAAATTCATTATCCATAGGTATAAATGATGTTCAAATTGGTTCTTTAAAGTTAGAGTTAAAACCAGTTACATCACAAACAGAATTAGTTCCCTATTTGGGAATTGTTTTAGATAGATTAAATGATTTAATTAACTGTGAAGATAATGTTGAATTATTAGAAAAACAAGCCAAAAGATTAGGTTCAAAACCGATTTATAATTATAAAGAATTTTTAGAAATAATAAAACATAAAAATTTAACAATATCATTTTTTGAAAATATTAAACCCTCAAATTATATTAAACCATTAGGGTTTGATAAAAAAATAGTAATAAGTTCTTCTTTTGCAAATAAAGTGGATTTAGCAATTGATAAAATAAAACCCATAAAAACACAAGAAATTAAAAATATTACAGGATTTTTAGATGTGATTAATGGTAGACAAAATAATATTTCAGTTAATTTAGAAAATGAGAAAAAAACAGGAAAATATATTACTATTAATTTTGATAAAGATAGATTTAATGAAATAATCGGTGAAAAATATAATAAAAGTATAAAAATGAAAGTAAAAGTAACTGAAATAGAATCGATTGTAGACAATACAAAAATAAATTATGAATTATTAGAAATCTTAAATTAAAATAAATTTATTAAGTTTATAATAAAATATAATTATTAAAAATGATTAATGGAGAATATAATGATAGAATCAAACTTAGATGGAAAAAGCAAAGATATTCTGCAAGATAATATAAATAAATTAAAAGAACTTTTTCCAGAAATACAAACTGAAGACAAAATAGACTTTGATAAACTAAAAAAGCTATTATCAAATGAAATAGACGAATCACCAGAAAGATACAACTTCACCTGGAATGGAAAAAGCAAAGCCATTGCAGAAGCACAAAAACAATCCACAGGAACACTAAGACCATGCAAAGAAGAAAGTAAAGACTGGGACACAAC
>JAISIT010000284.1 GCA_031261915.1 Candidatus Methanoflexus mossambicus | reverse complement strand
AGAAATAGCACAAAAAAACCTAATTAAAACTAAAAATAAACCATCACAACCCAGAAACCAAAATCCATTAGCACAAAAACATCCATACAACAATAGAAAACTTTTTTAAACTAAAAAACCAAAAAGAAGGAGAATAAACTAAAAAAAATTACAAAGTTGACAGCATTGATATAATTTTATAAAAAATAGAAAAATTTTATCCATCAAAGCATTTTAAAATAAGAAAATATATTAAGATATAACTAAATAATATATTTAATTAAGAAATAGAATTAAAATAAATTTAAATAACTTAAATTAACTTAAAATAAATTTAAATAATTAAAAATAACTTAAAATTATTTTTAAATATTAATATAAATTAACGAAGATAAAATGAAAGAAAATAATTTAAAAAATGTTGAAAAAAGATTTGAAGAACTTGCAGATGAATATGATCAAGAATTTATTAAATTAATACCAAAGTATATAGAATCAATTGATGCTTTGATTAATTCAATTCCCTTTGAAGAAAATGCAAAAATAAGAGTTTTAGATCTTGGCTGTGGAACTGGAGTAATTACAAAACATATAAAAGAAATTTATGAAAATTCCATTGTCACTTGCATAGATTTATCTGAAAAAATGATTGAAATAGCTAAAAAAAATCTAAAAGAATATAAGAATATAGATTATCTTGTTGGAAACTTTTTAGATTATGATTTTAAAAAAGGATATGATCTTGTTGTTTCTTCTTTAGCTATTCATCATCTTGTAAGTGATGAAGATAAAAAACGACTTTATAAAAATATTTATGAAATTTTAAATAATAATGGAGTATTTTATAATAATGATAAAGTTCAACCCCCAAATGAACATATAGGCAAATTATATCATGATATTTTTATTAAAAATCTTAAAAATAATTATAATGATAAAATAAATGAAATTAGCCAAAGTGCTGATGACCATGACTATCCATCACAGCTATTTGACCAATTAAAATGGTTAGAAGAAATAGGATTTAAAAATATCGAAGTAATTTGGAAATATTACGGTCACGGAGTTTATGGTGGAGAAAAAATAGATAAATAAATAAAAAAAGAATTATAATCAAAAATTAAAATAAAAAAGCAATAAAAATAAAAAAAGTCGAAAAAGGAGTAAAATAAATAAAATAATAAAAAATAGAAATAGAAAAATAGAAATAGAAAAATAGAAATAGAAAAATAGAAATAGAAAAATAGAAATAGAAAAATAGAAATAAACAATAAAAAATGATAAAAAATCAAATATATCTATTTTTCATCTTCAATATCTTCAATATCTTCAAGATTTGGAGTAGGGACTTCAGGAGTTTTAATTTTTATTACTTCTTCAGTTTTAGGTTTTTGCTTAAGGTCATCGTCTTTAAATAAATCAGAAATAGCTCCAATTGAACCTAAAATGCCAGACATTTCTGCAGGAATGAAAATCTTAGTGGAATTACCATTAGCTATTTTTTCAAGAGATTCTAAATATTTAATAGCTATTAACTCATTAGTTGGATTTCCTTCATGAATAGACTCATAAACAGAAAGATTTGCCTGTGCTTCACCTGCAGCAATAGCTATTTCTTGATATTTATTTGCATCAGCCACTTGTTTAATAGCTTCTGCTTGACCTTCTGCTTCTAAAATAGCTGCTTGCTTATCACCTTCGGCTCTTTTAATTTCAGATTGTTTATATCCTTCTGCTTCAAGAATAGATGCTCTTTTCATTCTTTCAGCTTTCATCTGCTTACTCATAGCATCCACAATATCTTTAGGGGGTTCAATTCTTTGAATTTCAACTCTAACAACACGAGTTCCCCATTTATCAGTTGCTTCATCAAGAACTTCCCTTAAATGAGTATTAATCATTTCACGAGAGGTTAATGTTTCATCAAGCTCTAAATCGCCAATTATATTTCTTAAATTAGTTTGAGCAAGTTTTGTAATGGCTTGATAAAAGTTAACAACATTGTAAACAGCATTAAAAGGATCCACAACTTCGTAAAATATAACACAATCCACAATTACAACTGTATTGTCTTTTGTAATCACTTCTTGAGGTGGAACATCTACAACTTGTTCACGAAGATCCACTTTTCTAATATGTTCAATAAATGGAATTATAAATGTTAATCCACTTTCCACAGTCCTTTGATATTTTCCTAATCTTTCAACTACTGCTTTTTCATAAGGTTTTAATATTTTTAATGCTTTTGCAGCAAAAACAATAATAATTATAAATATTATTAATAAAACAAAAGAATCCATACTTAATTACCTCCAAATTAAAAATTTATTAAAAATTCATATAAATTTAAATTTAAATTAAATTAAAAATTAAATTAAAAATTAAAAATTAAATTAAAACTAAAAATTAAATTAAAAATTAAAAAAAAAATTTAAATGAATAAAATTAAATTAAAAATCAAAGAAATTTAATCTTTTTTTTCAACAATTAACTTTACACCGTCGATATCTTTAACAATGACTCTTTCTCCAACATTAATATTACTATTAGAAATAGCTTTCCATTTATCGCCGATTAAATCAACAGTTCCCATTGAATTTATTTCAATTTTTTCAACAACAATAGCTTCTCTACCAATTAATCTATCCGAATTTGCTTTTTTATTTGGAGTATTTTTAGTCAATTTTTTAGCTATTGGGCGTGATAAAAGAATACAAATCACTGTTAAAACAATAAAAACAATTAATTGAGTTGTTAAATCATAACCTGAATAGTTGACTATTGCGGCTCCCAAAGAACCAACAGATATTGAAAGTAAAAAGAATGTTAATGTCATGAGTTCCAATAAAACACAAACTACTGCTAATATTAACCAAAACTCCAAACTAAACAATATTAATTCCATATAATCCCTCAAATATTTAAAATATATCCAATAAAACTATTGAAAAATTAAAAAATTAATAATTTAATAATTTAATAATTTAATAATCTATTACTTAAAATAATATTTTCATTAATATAAACTATGAAATATTTACTATTAATTTACTACTATTAATTTACTATTAAGTTTTATATTAATTATTATATTAATTATTATATTAATTTTTACTATATTAATATAATATTTAAATTATTTAAATCATTCTAAAATTTAAAATATTTTAAAATTAAATAAATGAAAATTAAATAAATGAAAATTTAAAATAAAATTAAAGAATTTGAAAGAAATTAAATCAATTCAAAGAATATTGAAAGATTTAAAAAATATTTTTATTATTTATTTTATCATTAATAGCTTGATTCATTCTTTTTTTAAATTCAATTCTATCTTCATCAGATAAAACTGCTCGATATCCTTCAGTTACAAGGTTAAATGCGAATGGAGATGGAATTAAAGTATTTATAGTTTTTAATTCAATTTGTCCAGAATTAATCATGTTTAAAACTCTTTGTGCATTTTTAAAATCCATGGAATCTTCAATTGATTCCCTTTGAGCTTCCTTTAAAATTGAAAAATTTTCATCCATATCAGAAACAAACTTCATAAGAATTTTTCCTCTAACATGTTGCATTCCAGTGGACTTTTTTTCTCCTTTATAATTCCTAAGAGTCATCAATGACCTTCCAGCACAATGACGGAACCTTCTTGCCAAATTTTCAGTGTTTGTAATGGCTTTAATTAAAATATCCATTAAATTATCACTTTTAAGTAATTTAAATGCTTCTAAACCATGTATTTTTTTATCAGAACTTAAATAAAAACCATTATCGGATATTGAAAAATCTACTTCTGTTTTAAATCGTTTAGCTATTATATATTTAGTCGCTCTTGCTAATGCTTCGTTGGTTTTTATTCCAAATAATGTGTGGAAAATAACAAATTTCTGATTTCCAAATCCAGTGTAGTATTCAACTAAAATCTTTTTATTGGATGGTATTTGAGCATATTTATACTGCCCATAAAAATATTCATAAATTACATTAGCCAAAAAATTATTATTATTATTGGAATTATTATTATTGGAATTATTATTATTGGAATTATTATTAGAATTCATATTAGAGTTAGAATTAGAATTAATATTATTATTAAAGTTAGAATTATGAGTAATATTAGAATTTAAATCAATATTGCAATTATCATTGTTAAAATAGAAGTAATCATTAATAAATTCAATTATTTCTTCTTTAGTTCTTCTGTTTTCATCTATGGCTATTAGTTTTCCTTCCATAATAGCTCTAAATCTTTGAATATCTAATGCTAAATCAAAAGATAGTGGAAGTTTAGAAGAATACCATGCTGGGATTGTAGGTGTTTTATCTGATTGTGAAACATAAATTACCATTCCTTTTGCATAATTAAATCTATAAATCTTTCCACCAAGTGTAAATGTATCTCCTTTATTTAATTTTTCCATAAAATCTTCTTCAACATATCCAATAACTTTATTATCTGACTTAACGATTACACCAGAAGTATCAGGTATTGTTCCTATGTTTGTTGAGTAAATTACCCTTGCAAGGCGACCTTTTTTTCCAAAAACTTTTTTATCATAATCTATCCAAATTTTAGGATAAATGCAACGATCCTCAAGTTCAATGTATTCTCCTGCTAAATAGCTTAAAACATCATCAAATTCTTCTCTTTTAAGAGTTTCATAACAATAGCTTTTTTTAATGACTTCATAAGCATAATCAATATCCCAAATATTTTCAATTGCCATTCCATAAATATGTTGAGCCAAAACATCTAAAGCATTATGAATAATATTTAATTTATCTAATTTATTCTCTTTAACATCTTTTAAAATCATAGCACATTCAACTAAATCATCTCTACCAGTAACAAGTATTCTTCCTTTAGATATTTGATTAATATTATGTCCACTTCTTCCAATTCTTTGAATAGCTCTTGAAACAGATTTAGGTGAGTTCATTAAAATAACTAAATCAATGTATCCAATGTCAATGCCTAATTCAAGAGAGGAGGATGAAACAACTGCTTTTAATTTTCCATTTTTTAAATTATCCTCTGTGGTTAAACGTTCCTCGCGAGAAAGTGCTGAATGGTGAGCCATTATATTAAAATCATTGAAATCTTTAGGATAGAGTTTTTTAAGTTTAAAAATAATTGTTTCACTTTTAGAACGAGTGTTGGTAAATATTAAAGTGGTTTTATGACTTTTTATTAGTTTATAAATTGTAGAATATAAATATAAATCATTTTTCTCACCAATCATTGCAATATCCTTATGATTTGGATATGTAAGCTTGATATCTAAGTTTTTTAAGTAATTAACATCAACAATAAGACAATTTCTGTCTTCTCCATATTCATTTCCAACTAAAAACTTTCCAACTTCTTCAATTGGAGAAACAGTAGCTGAAAGCCCTATTCGGATAAAATTCCCAATTAAATGTTGTAATCTCTCAAGTGTTAATGATAAATGAACTCCTCGTTTATTATCTGCTATTGCATGTATTTCATCAACAATAAGATATTTAACATCACTTAATTTATCTCTAAACTTTGGAGCGGTGAGTAATATTGCAAGGGTTTCGGGTGTTGTGATTAAAATATGTGGGGGATTTTTTAGCATTTTTGAGCGTTGATATTGACTTGTATCTCCAGTTCTAACAGCTTTTTTAATATTTAATTTTTTATTATTCATTTTAGCTATTTTTTCTATATCTAGCAATGGTTTATCCAGATTTTTATCAATATCATTATCTAATGCTTTGAGTGGAGAGATATAAATACAATAAACTTTGTCTTCCAATTTATCTTTTTGGGAAAGTTCTGTTAAGTAATTAATTATTCCCAAAAAAGCAGACAAGGTTTTTCCAGACCCAGTAGGTGATGAAATTAAAATATTCTTTCCATTTATAATCTCAACAATAGCTTGCTTTTGAGCCATGGTAAAATCATCATAATTCTCATCAAACCACTTAGCTACCCATGGATGGAGCTGCTTATAAATTTCCTCTTTAGAATATACTTTTTTTTGTTTTTTTATCATTTAAATCCTGAAATTATTATCATTATCATTATCATTATTGTCATTATTAGTATTATCTTTATTATCTTTATTATCTTTATTATTATCCTTATTATTGCTTTTATTATTATTTATTAGTTAATTAAGAAATTAATTGGATAATTACTTGATTTACAGATTATTTAATTTACTAAGAATTTAACAAAATCAAATAAAAAAGTATTTAAAAAATAAATTAAAAAAATATTTTATATAATTAATATATTGGACATATATAATATATCAGACATATAATAACTTGATCAATTTAATATATATTGACTTATATATATTAATATTATTAATACTATTAAATCTTAATATATTAATTATTATATTAATAAAATTATATTAATAAAATGTATTAGAAATTTTTGTATATCCTACAATGTTACAATTATTAAAATGTATTTTATTATTTGTTTTAGCATGGATATTTTTAGATTTTATCCCAAAAAGAGCCACAATATTATTAAATAGTTATGAAAATCTTCATCTTTCTAGTATTGAATGCATTATAATACGATTAATAATCATATCTATTGGAATATTTGCTTCAATACTCTTAAATGAATTAATATCCAATAGAAAATCATTTATTACAAAATTAGGATTATATTCCTTAACCATTTATATATTGCACTTTATAATTATAAGAGTCATTACAGATATAATTAAAATGATCACATTACAAGACATTATTAGAGAAAACATTATTTTTTCAATAGCATATATTATAATAACTCTTGTTTTGGTAATATTCATATTATCTCGAGACTCATTTAATAAATACTTCAATAAGTTTTTAAATTTCTGTAAAAAGCAAATTTTATCAGAAGATTCCATTAAATAAAATCAATAAATATAATAAAATAAAAAAAAGCAACATATTTAATTTTATTAATAAACTAAGAATAAATTAATAAAAACTGGGATAATCAATGACAAATATAACCAATAATACAAGCATAACAAATAATATTGCTTTAAACAATAGCAATAAACCAAAGAAAAAAAGAATTAATAAATACGACAATATGAAAGGAATAGCTATTTTTTTAGTTGTTTTATTTCATATATTAGGAACACATATCCCTAAATTTCCATACTACGATCAATTTTATTATTTTTTATATCTATTCCACATGCCTATTTTCTTTTTTGTAGGTGGATATTTGATAAATTTTACAAAAGATTCTCCAATTAAGGCATTTAAGAGTTTAATGATACCATATTTTGTATTTTCTGTAATTTGGTATATTTTAGAAGTTTTATTCTATAATTTTAGTATTTCTGATATTATAAACAGTATTCCTTTTATTAATCCTCCTTATGGACTATGGTTTTTATTTTCACTATTTATAATGAGACTTATTTTACCAATATTGAAGAAAATAAAAAATATTCTATGGATTTCAATACTGGTTGCATTATTTGTTGGATTCATGCCATTACCACTACCCGCATTTTTAAGTAGGACTTTTTGTTTTATCCCGATATTTATAGTTGGATTTAGATATCAAACTTATAAATCACGGTTTATCACATTTTTAAATAATTTAAGTGAAAATAAATATTTAAATTCTGTTTATAATTTTTTGATAAAATGGAAAAAAGAAATTTTAATAATATTATTTATTATATTACTGATATTTGCTTGGGAATTTACAGGAATTGTTCCAAATAAAGCAACAATGATGAATAAAGGATACTTTAAATTTAATATAACTCTTATTGAAGGAGTTATAATGAGATTAATTACTATTGCTTTGGGAATATTCGCATCAATACTCTTAAATGAATTGATATCTAATACTAAATCATTTATTACTAAATTAGGAGTGTATTCATTAAGTATTTATCTTTTACATTTTCTTTTTATAAGAGCAACTGTGAAAATAGTTAAAATGCTTAAAATAAAAACGATAATTCATGGAAATATTATATTTTCAATATTATTCATAGCAATACTTCTTGGGGTCATAATATTTGTTTTATCTCGTGATTCAGTTAATAAATACTTTACCAAATTTTTAGACTTATGGAGAAATCTAATTTTATCAAATTGATACTTTTAATATAATTTAAGCATTTAAAAAAACTTTAGTATTATATTCATTTTATGTTTTAAATAATAATATCAAAAGTAAAATATTAAAAATAATAATATTAAAAATAATACTAATAATATTAATAATACTAATAATAATACTAATAATAATAAAAATAATAATAATAAAAATAATTAATAAAAATAATAAAAATAATCAATTTACCCATAATAATCTAAATTATAAATTTAAACGAAAAAATAAAGGAAAAATATAATGATATATAATGAAAAATATGAATCAATGGATTTAAATGAAAAGAAAGAACTACAATTAAGAAGATTAAAAAAAATGGTTAAAACCGTTTATGAAAAAGTTCCATTTTACAAGAAAAAATTCGATGCTGCAGGATTTAAGCCAGAAGACCTTGAAACTCTTAAAGATATAGAGAAAATACCATTTACCACAAAAACAGACCTTAGGGAAGCTTATCCATTTGGAATGTTTGCAGTTGATGAAGATGAAATTATTGAAATTCATTCAACATCTGGAACAACAGGTAAACCTACAGTTGCAGGATATACAAAAAAAGACATAAAAATATGGGGAGAAATAATAGCTCGTGGTATTGTAATGGCTGGAGGAACTAAAAAAGACATTATACAAAATGCTTACGGATATGGATTATTTACTGGTGGAATGGGAATACATCACGGAGGATATAAACTTGGTGCAAATGTAGTTCCAATGTCTGCTGGAAATACAAAAAGACAGTTAGAAATAATGGTTGATTTTCAAAGCACAATTCTTTCATGCACTCCATCCTATGCAATGTATTTAGCTGAGAGTATTGAAAAAGCAGGAATTAAAAAAAGTGATCTTGCATTAAAATCAGGAATATTTGGAGCAGAAATGTGGACAGAAGAGATGAGAGATAAAATTGAAGATAAACTTGGAATAACTGCATTGAATATTTATGGACTTACTGAATTAACGGGTCCTGGTGTTGCTATGGAATGTATGGCTAAATCTGGATTACATATAAGTGATGATCATTTTTATCCAGAGATAATTGACCCAAAAACAAAAAAACCACTGGATGATGGGCAAGAAGGAGAATTAGTTTTAACTACACTTACCAAAGAAGGAATGCCAATTATAAGATTTAGAACTAAAGATTTAACTTCAATAAACCATGAAAAATGTGAATGTGGAAGAACAACAGCAAGGATTAGCAGACTAAATGGAAGAACAGACGATATGATTAAAATAAGAGGAGTTATAGTATTCCCTTCACAAATTGAAGCAGCACTTCTAAAAATCGATGGATTAACCCCTAACTACCAAATCATTGTAAGTCGTCCAGAATCTTTAGATGAAGTAGAAATCTTAGTAGAAGCTACAGCCACCCTTTTCTCTGATGAGATGAAAAAAATGGAAGAAATTGAAAATAAAATAGCTAATGAGATTAAAAAAGAAATTGGACTTCGTGTGAAAATAAGAATAGTCGAAAGTGAATCTATTCCTCGAAGTGAAGGAAAAGCAGTTAGAGTTATAGATAACAGACATTTAACTAAATAATAGTTTATTTTCTAAATAAATATCATATAATTAAAAATTATTACATTAAAAAAAATATAATCTAATTAAAAATAGTTACAGGATGTGAAATTATGAAAATTAAACAACTATCAGTATTTATAGAAAATAAAGAAGGTAGACTTAAAAAAACAATGGATACTCTTGGTAAAGAAAATATAAATATTCGAGCACTCTCAATAGCAGATACTACCAATTTTGGAATATTAAGATTAATTGTTAGTGAATTTGAAAAAGCAAAAGCTATTCTTGAAGAAAATAAATTTGTTGTAAATGAAACCGATGTAATAGCTATTGAAATTCCAGATAAACCTAATGGATTAAGTGCCGTTTTAAATATTTTAGATAAAAAAGAAATTAATTTAGAATATCTTTATGCATTTGTAGCTAAAAAAACAAACCAAGCTATTGTAGTATTTCGAGTCCAAAATATTGATGAGAGTATAGAATTATTAAGTAAAGAGAATCTAAAACTCTTATCCCAAAAAGACATAGAATAATTCTAAAATTAAATATTTTACTCTTTTTCTCTTTTTATTCTTTTTTTTTTTTTTTTTTTTTTTTTTTTTTTTTTTTTTTTTTTTTTAAAATTTTTTTTTTTTTTTTTTTTTTTTTTTTTTTTTTTTTTTTTTTTTTTTTTTTTTTTTTTTTTTTTTTTTTTTTTTTTTTTTTTTTTTTTTTTTTTTTTTTTAACGCC
>JAISIT010000260.1 GCA_031261915.1 Candidatus Methanoflexus mossambicus | reverse complement strand
AAATTTCTAAGCAAAGGAATATTTTCAGTCTTTAACTCGTATTTTCCAGGCCCAAACAAGTCCAATACTTGACCATTTCTATATAATATCGCTTCTTGTGATTCATGCACAATTAGCTGACTTTTAGTATTAAAATCCTCCTCAGGATGCTTCCACACCAAAGTACTATCATCACCCTCAAACTTAATAACCTTTAATAAATCCATTCTCCCCATAACTCCTATAAATAAGTAATTTTATCATAAAACATATTTTGAAATAATTTTTTTATGCATTTAATTACCTCAATTCTAATGAAACTACGATATATACTATTAAAATTGGTACAAACACAGCCCATAATAAGAATATTAATACAAAGAGCATAGAATCAACTCCCAAAAACAATGCCGCCCCTGGTATAACCCAACTAACCATATAATATAGGACTAACGCGCCTACTATTGCGGCTAACTGCAAGCGGAATTTTTCAAAAAAAGTATTTGCTCTCTTTAAATAGATTTTTTTTGCTGCATGTGATTTGGGAGTGTATTTTAATATTTCTTCATCATTTAAAATACCTGTTGTTGGTTCATGCCCTATATTTGGATATTCTTTATTTAATTCGACTAGTCTTCTTATTTCTTCTGCTTTTAATTCTTCATCCATTCCTATTTTTCCTAATGAGATATTGGGATATTTTGTTCCGCAGCTTTGGCAGGTAGCTATACCATTCACTTCAGCCAAGTTTTTACTTCCACAATTTTCACAAATAACTTCTTCCATAATCTCAATACTCCAAAATTAATTTAAGCCTAATGATTAAAGCATATTAAGAATTTCTTTTCATGACAATATTAACATTAATATTTGAACCTATAACATCAAAATCGATGCATTCTATATCATAAAACATCATTGGAGCATCATCCGAACCCCATAATTTTTCTCCAACACCCAATATCTTAATATATCCTCCTATATTATCCTCTTGATTTCTTGTTTTCAGCTCTAATGTTCCTTCAAGATCCTTACAAATGAACAATATTTCAGAGTCTCTTTTTTTCCTCATAATAACTGAATTTATGTGAATTATCTCTCCTTCAACAGCTTCAAAAATATTTTTATATCTATTAAATGCCTCTTTACGTTCTTCTGGAGTTAATACTGCTTTTCTCTTATATTCTTTACATTTGGTTTTAGATTTCAAAATTAATCCTCCTATTATTAGTAATATTAATAATTTTCTTCTCATATTATATCAAACTGGCAAAAATCAAATTAAAAGTTATTATTCTATTAATATTTTGAATTAATAGCTAAAAACCTTTAAATAATAACTATTTTTCATATATACTTATTTTTAACCCTTATTTATCTGAAAATCCTTATTTTACATACTTTTTTTATTCATCATTTTTTCATAAATTCAATTTTATAATTTTTTCATGATTTTTCTACATATTTAATAATATTATATAATTTTTAATATTATATAAAAGTTATGCTAAGGTTATGTAATGGTTTTGCTTAAATAGATTTAAGGTTTTATAAGTTTTATATTAACATGGAACAAAAACTCATAGATGCCATTGCTCTAGTATCAAGGTCAGAATATAGGGAAAAAATTTTATTCGATTTAAAGGACAAAGTAAGAACTCCCTCCAAAATATCAAAATCAACAGGTATTCAAGCAAGCCATATATCTAAGTATCTGAAATCTCTAAGAGAAGCTGACTTAATAGTATGTTTAAACCCTGGAGCTAATCAAGGAAGAATTTATATGATTACAGAACTTGGAACAGAAGTATTGAAACATATTTAACCATTAATACCCATTATAACCAGATTAACAGACTATTTTTTAACCAATTACCTATTTACAATAACCATTAACAAATTCGTACCTTTTTCCATTTTATTATACACTTTTTCATTAATTTTTTAATTTTCAATATTGTGAATATTCATATTAGTTTATAGTATATTATATAGGAATTTATATTTAAATGCCAAGTAGATGACTGCACAAAGCCACTTAAATAAAAATGGAATTCTCAATAAAAATCTTATTTATGACAGAAGAAAAAAGAGATGTTGAAAGTATAGCTTATATTAAATTATCAAAACACAGGCAAAAAGTATTCATAAACATAGGCGATAAATTAAAGATTCCGAGTGAAATTTCAAAAGAAACAGGATTAAACATAGATGATGTATCACGAGCATTGAGAGGACTAAAAAGTAAAGATTTAGTAGTATGTTTAAATGAAACTGATAAAAGAGCAAGGTTATATGAATTAACACAAAAAGGAAAAGCTGTTTTAGAATATATTTATTGAATTGTATCAGCTATATAAAAACCTGATTACTTTGCATAAACTAACATAAAATTCAATAACCTATAGATATTTATAAGATAATTATATATTATTAGTATATTTGATAATATTTATTATAATAATTATAAAAATGAAAATAATAGTAATAAGAATAATAAAGAGTATAAGAATCAATAATAGGAAACAAAA
>JAISIT010000258.1 GCA_031261915.1 Candidatus Methanoflexus mossambicus | reverse complement strand
AGATAATTTAAGGGATTCAATATCTTTGTAAGAGAATGAATTTCAATGAATAATAAGTATATTTTCCGTTCACGAATTTCGGAGGTGAAATTTAGGGAGATTTTGAAGCTTTTTTGCCTGGATTAGAAAATTAAAACAAACAATTAAACAACTAAACGTAAAAAAAATGACAACAAAAAAAGAAATTAGAAGCATTATATTAAAAGGTCATGTAACAGCTATCCACAGAATAGCTGCAAAATGTGGAGTAGATGCTGATATTAAGTCTGACGTTTATAATTTTTTACTTCAAAATTGTAATTCAAAGAAAATGCGGGACACTGCATATCAAATGGCATTTAATAGAGATGTTTTAAAAAAACAACAAGTAACAAATAACACTCCAAAAACCTCTAAAATATCTGAGGCGATAGCATGGGCTAAGTTTCAGAAGAAAGCAGGATTTGGAGAGAATTATTTAAAAATCTTAGTTTTAGGGGACAAAAACATCTACTGGGCATCGCCCATATTTAAACACAGAGATTATAATAAATCTATTGCTATGCCAAATAGCGATAGAAATAAAAAAGTAATTGATATTATAAATAATTATTTATTAAAATAAAATCATGCAAGAAAATAACGCTGTGGCATTAATAGAGCTACTCAACCAAATTGCCATAGACAAAGGTCTTTCGCGATATAAAATTGCGAAAGAGACGGGGATTTCGACAACATCATTGTCAAATTATTTTAACGGCAATAACATGCCTTCCCTTTCTGCTTTTCTTGCGATAGCAAAGGCGGTTGGTGTAAATTTCTTTTTCGAGAGCAAGGAAAGTGAAACTGAAGGAAGAAATACTAAATAAAAATTAAAGAGGCTTTTTAGCCTCTTTTTTTTGGACATTTCGATTTGGCGATTATATCCGCTTAAATTATCTTGAACCTAAGTTAATTTAAAATAATACAAATTGAAAAAGAAAAAGCATTAGACTATTTGAATTCTAAAATAGTAGAATTATATAATATCAATTCTGATTTACACAATTCAGTTATGACCAAAATTTTTGATTTAAAAGAATTTGAAGAAATCGAAATAGTCATGCAAACAATTAATCGTGCTAAACAAAGTTTAGAAAAATAGCATCTGAAAAGCTATATAAACCGTTATATGAAAAGAATAAATTAATAACTAATAGTTCATATGGTAAAAGTGATTATAGCTCTGAAAATAATTCCATATAATCATTAAATTCAGAATCTTCTTTTAAATTTTAATTTAAAGCTGCCATCTTTGTCAGATAATCACAACGTTCATTCTCTGGATGTCCCTAATGTCCTTTTATCCAGTGAAACTGAATTTTATGCACTTGGACTACGGATATAAAACGTTTCCGTAAATCCACATTTTTCACATTCTTAAAGTTTTTCTTTACCCAATTCTGCGGCCAATTTTTATTTATAGCATCAACTACATAGCCCGAATAGGAATACATGTATACATCCTTTTGCAGGCTTTTTAATTGTTCTAACACTGTAATAACAGCTAAAAGTTCCATTCTATTATTAGTCATGCTTTCATATCCTTCTGATTCTTAAGATAACAACTATCCGTGAATATTTTGATTCTCCGACTGTTGTTCGTTATTGCAATCATATTATCATCTTTTGTTTGAGGTATCAAACATTTCCGATTTCATCGTAATTCAATACTTCATTTGTTACGTTTTGAATTTCACTTCTAAATTGCGGGTATTTTTCTAATACCATTTTAATTGTATTCAACATACTATTACGCATTTCAAAATTCTGGTCAAATCTCGCATGACACTGATTTTCCGAAAACTTTCCGCACAAATATACCACATTCAAGTCGTTAGTTGCTACTTCCGGATTAGTAGATTTTTTGACGATATGTGCTATTTCCGAAATATCTCCTTGCAATTTCCTTGAACATTCTGTACAGTATAAATGATTGTCCTTTATAATTTGGATATGTTTCTGAAAGAAATCCGATAAAGAAGTCTCTTTATTGAAGGGATGATGAGTGTGGAAAGTAGATTGATTATGTTGTCTATTTTTAGCAGCACAAACGGTACAAACCGATTTCCCGAAATGTTCTGAATCACGGTTTTTAATTCGGGTTCTGATAATGAGATTACCTTTACCACATACTTCACAATTATACTTCTTCCTCATCTATCACTCTGATTATTTCCTTTTTATCTAATATAGTACAGTCAATTAATACTACACTACCGTCATTATTAACTTTTTTAACTTTCATTACGATAGTTTTATTTCCATTCTTGAATAATACCTTTTTCATAATATTCTTATACGCTTTCTACATTTTTCATATCGTCCACAAGCATTATATTGCAAAAATAAATGCCTGTTTTTTTCATCATAATCCAATTCCGGATTCAATTTCATTATTGCCAATATGACAAATATCAATAATAATATAAAAATAAAACTCATAATAATATTCTTTTTAAATAATCCATACCTTTTATAGCATTCATTTGAATATGATAGGCTGTTTATAATTGGTCTTCATAATATTCTGGGTTTATAATATAAACTTCACAATTTTTAGATATTCCGTTAATCAATCCGTTTGCAGGATAAACGGACATTGATGTCCCAATTATAATCAAAATATCAGCATCTTTTACAATTTTGAAAGCTTCTTTGATTCGCGTTACATCTTCTCCAAATAGTACAACATCATGTCTGATTTGACTACCGTCTTCAGCTTTATCTCCAAGCCTAATATCAACAGT
>JAISIT010000164.1 GCA_031261915.1 Candidatus Methanoflexus mossambicus | reverse complement strand
AATGATTTGTTTAGACATTTTACTAATTTATCAAGACAAAATTATGCTTTAAGTACAACTTTTTATCCTTTAGGATCATGTACTATGAAATATAATCCAATAATTAGTGAACAAATAGTCAAATACGATAAATTTACTAAAATTCATCCATATCAAAATGAGTTAACTATACAAGGTAATTTAGAAATAATGTATGAATTAGAACAGAATTTATGTTCTATATCTGGTATGGATTATTTTACTTTACAACCAGCAGCTGGTGCTCATGGTGAAATAACGGGTTTATTAATAATTGCAAAATATTTTGAATCATTAAAGCAAAAAAGAAACACTATAATAATTCCTGATTCAGCACATGGAACAAATCCATCTTCAGCAGTTTTAGCCGGATTTAATGTTGTTTCACTACAATCAAAAAAAAATGGACAAGTAAATATAGAAACATTAAAACAATTATTAAATGACAATGTTGCTGCTATTATGTTAACTGTGCCAAATACTTTAGGAATTTTTGAAGAAAATATTTTAACAATATCTAACCTTGCCCATAATAATGGAACTATAATGTATTATGATGGAGCAAACTTAAATGCTATAATTGGAATAATTAAACCTGGAGATTTAGGTTTTGATATTATGCATATAAACTTACATAAAACTTTTGCAGCACCTCACGGTGGTGGAGGTCCTGGTTCAGGTCCTGTTGGTATAAAAAAATTTTTAGAGCCATTTTTACCAGTCCCTAGAATAATTAAAAATAAAACTTATTTTGCTTTTAATTATGATAAACCTAAAAGTATAGGTAAAATAAAAGCATTTTTTGGTAACTTCCCAGTAATATTAAAATCATATATATATATATATTTATTAGGATCAGAAGGATTGATTGATACTTCACAGCAAGCAGTTCTTAATGCCAACTATATGTTAGCTAAATTAAAAAAAAATGTTGATGTTCCTGCTGGAAATAAATGTTTACATGAATTTGTCATTTCACTTAAATCAATACTAAATAATGGATTAAAAACTATAGATATTGCAAAAAGATTGTTAGATTACGGTTATTATGCTCCTACCATATATTTTCCTTTAATAGTAGAAGAAGCTATGATGATAGAACCTACAGAAACAGAATCAAAAAAAACATTAGATAAATTTATAGATATTTTTACAAATATTATATCAAAAGAAATGTTATATGAACCAGATAAACTTAAATATGCTCCTAATAAAACTATAATAGGAAGATTAAATGAAGTTATGGCTGCACGAAATCCTATTTTAAAATGGAAATAAATTTTTTTTGATTATATAATAAATAATTTATTTATAAAATGAGGTTTATTAATAATAATGAAAAATTATATTTTATCTAAACAATCTGTATATAAATTAGTAAAAAAATTAAAAAATGAAGCAAAAAAAATTGTTTTTATAAATGGTTGCTTTGATTTATTACATATAGGACACATTAGTTTACTTAATAAAGCTAAAAAATTAGGTGACGTATTAGTTGTAGCTATTTACTCAGATGAAATTTTAAATTGTGTTAAAGGTTTTAGTAGACCTATTGTCAATGAACTAGAAAGGGCTAAAGTATTAATTGCGTTAAAACCTGTAGATTATGTAGTTATTTTTAATGAGCAAACTCCAAAAAATATTTTAAGTAAATTACGTCCTGATGTTTTAGTTACAGGAAGTAATTATAAACTATCAGAAATAATAGGACGTGAATTTGCAAAAGTTATTTATAGATTTCCCTTTATACCAGAAAAGTCAACAACAAATTTAATTAATACTATTATTAAGCGTCATCAAGATAATTTAATTGATATTATATAATCTTTATTTATTTACAATTTGTTATTTTTGTATTAAACTAAATTGTGAATATGCTGTTTTAAAATTATAAATTTAAATAAAAAAAATGGGTATTATAATTGTAACAAAACCTAAAGTAAAATTGTTTTGTGGGTTTATTTTTTCTGATTTAAATATATTGCATTCAACATTAATAAAACTTAGCAAGAATTTTGGTACTATTGATATAGTTAGTGAATTTTTGAAATTTAATTTTACTGATTATTACAATAAAGAATTTGGTAATAATTTAATAAGATGTTGGGTATCATTTAAAACATATATTCCAGCAGATTTAATTACTAAAATAAAGATATTTACAAACACTATAGAAAATAACTTAAGTATAAATTGTAACAGAACTATAAATGTTGACCCTGGGTATATTACTTCTGCATCAATTATTTTAGTTACAACAAAGAATTTTAGTCATAGAATTTATTTATGTGATGGTATTTATGGTGAAGTAACAATGATATATAGAAAAGGTCAGTTTATAAAACTACCATGGACATATAAAGATTATTTATCTAAGTCAGCTACAAATTTTTTTTTATCAATTCGTGAACGTTAAGTTTAAATATGGAGTTATAGAATTATATGAATAATACTAAGCATTTAATATCTATTTATGATCTCACTAAACAAAATATCTATGATTTAATTTGTAAGGCATTTGAATTTAAAAAAAATAGAAAAGTTAAGTATAATATTTGTAAAGGAAAAACTCTTGGGTTATTATTTAATAAGCCATCAACACGAACTTTAGTTTCTTTTATAGTAGCTATGACACAGTTATCAGGAAATCCTATTGTTCTTGATGTAAATACTTTACAATTAAAATATAGAGAAACCATACAAGACACTGCAATGGTTTTATCTCAATATTTAGATGCTATAGTAATA
>JAISIT010000082.1 GCA_031261915.1 Candidatus Methanoflexus mossambicus | reverse complement strand
AAAGTTGGGGAAAATTTATTGTTCAATCATTGTCTTTTGAATTACGGGCTGAATTTCCTGGAATTAAAGGATTTTCAGAAAGAAATCTTTGGTATATGGCTAAATTTTATAAAGAATATAGTGATAATGAAAAACTCGAACCATTAATTGGGGAAATTAGTTGGTCTAAACATGTTCTGATTATGGAAAAATGTAAAGATCCTCAGATGAGGGAATATTATATTTTGGCTACTAAGAAATTTGGATGGACAAAGAATGTTTTGGTTCATCAAATTGAAACTCAAAGTTATGAGAGATTTTTAATTAATCAAACCAATTATGATAAAAATGTTTCTCCTGATGTTAGGAATAGAGCTATTTTAGCTGTGAAAGATGAATATATCTTTGATTTTTTAGATTTAGGTGAAGATTACTCCGAACGACAACTTGAAATGGAATTAGTTAAAAATATTAGAAAGTTTTTACTTGAAATGGGTAGTCAATTTGCTTTTATTGGAAATCAATATAAATTAGAAGTTAATGATAATGAATATTTTATTGATTTATTATTGTATCATAGGCAATTAAATTGTCTTGTAGCTATTGAACTAAAAATTGGAAAGTTTATTCCAGAATTTAAAGGTAAAATGGAATTTTATTTAGAAATTTTAAATGATAAAGTTAAACTTCCAAATGAAAATGACTCAATTGGAATAATTATATGTAAAGAAAAGATAGGACTGTTGTTGAATACTCTTTAAAGTCTTCAAAATTACCTATTGGTGTTGCAAGTTATAAAACTACAGGTAATTTACCAAAGGACTATGAAAAATTATTACCAAATAATGAAGAAATAGCTGAAAAAATAGATATTTTTTTAAAAGATAAATTAAATATAAATTAAATAATTATTAATAAAATGGGGATTTAAATGAAACTTAAATTTGATTCTGATTTAGAATATCAAAATGATGCGATTAATGCTGTTGTTAATTTATTTGAAGGGCAAAATTCAATGTTGTCTTATTTTACAGTTACTGGTCAAGTTTCTATTGATAAGACAACTCATGGTGTATCAAATAAAATAGATATTAGTAATGAAGATATTTTAAAAAATCTTCGAGTTATTCAAACTAATAATCGTTTAGCTCCTAGTGAGTCTTTAAATTCATTAGATTTTAATATTGAAATGGAAACGGGTACTGGTAAGACTTATGTTTATTTAAAAACGATTTTTGAATTAAATAAGAAATATGGATTTAAAAAATTTATTATTGTTGTTCCTAGTATAGCTATTAAAGAAGGAGTTCATAAGTCAATTGAAATCACTAAAGATCATTTTCAGGATTTATATAAAAATATTCCTTATGATTATTTTATTTATGATAGTTCTATATTAGAACAGGTTCGTAATTTTGCAGTTAGTAGTGAAATTCAGATTATGATTATTAATATTGATGCTTTTAATAAGAGTTTTACTAAAAATGCTTTAGATAAGACTAAAAAAATATCTAATACTAATATTATTCATAGGGAAAATGATAAATTGAATGGTTGGAAACCTATTGAACTTATTCAAGAAACTAATCCTGTTGTTATTATTGATGAACCTCAGTCTTCTGTTTCTACTGATAAGTCTAAGGAGGCTGTTAAAAATCTTAATCCTCTTTGTACTTTACAATATTCTGCTACTCATAAAGAAATTCATAATCTTGTATATAAATTAGATGCAATAGATGCTTATGAACTGGACCTTGTTAAACAGATTGAAGTAGCATCTTTTGAATCACTTGATTATCATAATAAAGCATATTTAAAACTGGTTTCTGTTGATAATAGAAAGTCCCCTATAACTGCTAAAATCGAGCTTGATCAATATAAAAAAGGAAATACTAAGCGAAAAACAATAACTGTTAAACAAGGTGATGATTTATCTAGTACAAAACTTGGAAATCGGGAAGTTTATGAAGGTTATGTTATTAATGAAATCTATTGTGGTGAAGGTAATGAATATGTTTCTTTTACAAATAGGGAAGATATTTTAAGATTAGAAAAAAAAGTTGGAGATATAAGTGATTCTGTAATTAAAAGACAACAGATATCTAAAACTATTGAAGAACACTTAGATAAAGAAGTTCAATTTAATCAGAAAGGAATTAAAGTTTTAAGCTTATTTTTCATTGATAAAGTAGCTAATTACAGAACTTATGACGATGAAGGTAATCCTCAAAAAGGTCCTTATGCAGAAATATTTGAAGAAGAATATAAAAAGCTAAGTAAACTTCCTAAATATTGTACTTTAACTAAAGATATTGATTTAGAAATTCCAGTTGAAGAGATTCATAATGGATATTTTTCTGTTGATAAAACTGGTAAAAAGAAAGACCAATTTAAAGATACTAAAGGTAATACTAAAGTTGATGATGATACATATAGTCTTATAATGAAAGATAAAGAGAAACTTTTAAGTTTTGATTCACATTTAAGATTTATTTTCTCACATTCTGCTTTAAGAGAAGGTTGGGATAATCCTAATGTTTTCCAAATCTGCACATTAAATGAAACTAAATCTACTATGAAAAAACGTCAAGAGATTGGAAGAGGTTTAAGATTATGTGTTAATCAAGATGGAGAAAGAATTCATAATAAAACAATAAACACTTTGACTGTCATGGCAAATGAAAGTTATGAAGAATTTGCTAAAACTCTACAAAAAGAAATTGAAGAGGATACAGGAGTTAAATTTGGGATTATTAAAAAAGATACATTTGCTCATCTTACTATGAAAAATAGAAAAGAGGAAGTGGAACCTATTGGAAAACAAGGATCAATGCAAATATTCAATTTCTTTAAAGAGAGAAAATATATTGATGGAAAAGGTAAAGTTTTAGATGAGCTTAAAATAGCTATTGAAAAAGAAGAAGTTGAAATTCCAGAAAGATTTGAAGAAATTAAAGATTTAATTGTAGAAACTGCAAAAGGAATAACTAAAAAATTACCTATTAAAGATAAAAGAACAAGAAGAGATGTTAAGACTAATAAAAGAGTTTATTTAGATGAGAATTTCAAAGAATTTTGGGATAAAATTAAACATAAAACCACTTATTCTGTTGATTTTGATACAGATGAACTTGTAGAAAAATGTTCAAATGTTTTAAAGGAAGAATTGAATATTCAAACTCCAAAATTACTTTATACTAAAGCAGGTCTTACAATTGATGTTAGTGGTGTAGAGCCTACTGAAAATGGGACATATGTTGTTCATAGTGAGGAACATGAGATAGCTCTTCCAGATATTATGACTTTTCTTCAAAATGAAACTTATCTTACAAGAAGAACAATAGCTAGAATCCTAATTGAAAGTGATACTTTAAATCAATTTAAAAAGAATCCTCAGGAATATATGGAGGAAGCTTTAAGGTTGATTTCAGAAGAAATGAATCATATGTTAATAGATGGGATAAAGTATACAAAAATTGGTGATTATTATGCTCAAGAACTTTTCTGTACTGAAGAGTTGTCAGGATATCTTTCAGATTTATTGATTGAAAGTGAAAAATCTGTTTATAACTATGTTGTTTGTGATAGTGAAATTGAAGCTGAATTCGCACAAGATTTAGAGAAAAATCAGAATGTTATTTTATACACTAAACTTCCAGGATGGTTTAAAATCAACACTCCAATTGGAAATTATAATCCTGATTGGGCAATTTTATTTGATGTGAATCATGAAAAGAAAATGTATTTTGTTGTTGAAACTAAAGGAACAACAAATACTAAAAATCTTAGAACTACTGAATCTGATAAGATTAAATGTGGTAAGAAACATTTCAAAGCTTTAGACTCTGAAATAAGTTTTGATGTTACAAATAAACTTAACAATATTTTAATGAAGTTAGAAGGTAAATAAAATAGTCATTGTTCAATAGAATAGTCATTGTTCTCATTAATTATCATTAATTCTATTTATTACAAAAATATGATAAAGATTTTATTAGTGATGAAGTTTATGATAATGTAGTAGATACTATTGTTAAAACTGGGGAATATATTTCAGTGAAATTTAAATCCAAAAATTATCAGGAGAAGTATAAAGATTTTTCTTTCTTTACAAATGTTGATAAGGATGGAATATTAATTAGTTAGACAAATTATGAATTTTCTGGCGTATTTATGTGAATAAGAGCTTGAGTTGGAATTTAAAAGAGCTCTTGAAACAATTGAAGATTGTGAAGTGGCGATTGCTAATAGTATATAAGTCATTACCAAACTTTCCCAAACTTCTTTCCATAAGTAGTAGTAGTAGTAGTAGTAGTAGTAGTAGTAGTAGTAGTAGTAGTAGTAGTTGTTCATTTATAAAATAAATTGAATCTATTAGGAAAATTATTAGGTAATTACATATAAATTTAAAAGTACCTATAAAGTTAAAATTATCTATAAAGTTAAAAGTAAACTATATATTATTTAAAAGCATAATAATATTATTTAAAAGATTGGGTTTTAAAACAGATATATCATTTATAAAAAATGAGAAAGATGATAAACTAATTTAAAGGTACAGTTTTTTTTGGATGTTTTAGTTGGTTATTTTTACACAACTAGTTTTTATAAAACACTAAAAAACAGAATCTTAGTTGAAAAGAAAATAAATTATTATATAGGGTTTATTAATAAGGGTCGTGCTTTTTTGAAATTACCAAAAACATTAGATAACAAGAAAAATGGATTTGTTTATGAAGAATTGCAGGAAAACATTAAAAAAGGTTCTAAATTATCTGTAATTTCTGCTTATTTTACTATTTATGCTTATTATGAACTTGAAAAATACTTAAATAAGATAGATAGTATGCGATTTATTTTTAAAGAACCAAGTTTCATTAAAGATAAAAAAGAAGAAATTCGTGAATACTATATCAATAATGAGAAAGGAATTTTTGGAAATGAATTTGAGATTAAGCTTAAAAATGAAATGACGCAAGGATCTATTAGCCGTAATTGTGCAGAATGGATAAAAAATTATGCAGAGGTTAAATCTTTCAAAAATTCTGATTCATCTGAGCCCCGTATGATTTATGTAGAAAATGAAGATGAAGAAGACATATATATTACTGGAAGTGTTGATTTCACTACTGATGGATTAGGATTAACATCATCTAATAGATCAGATATTAATATGTGCATCTATGGTAGAGAATCTACATATAGTAACCTCAATTGGTTTGATGATATATGGGAAGGGGATAATTTAGAAGATATCAAAGATCAGTTAATTGAACAGATGGAAGTAATTTATACAGAAAATCCTGGAGAATTTGTCTATTTTGTATCAATGTATAATATATTTTCAGACTATTTAGATGAATTAAGTGATGAAAATATTGTAAAAGAAGGAACTCGCATTAAAGAAACTCAAATTTGGAATAAACTATATAAATTTCAAAAAGATGCGGTTGTTGGAGCAATTGATAAAATTGAAAAACACAATGGATGTATTATAGCTGATAGTGTAGGGCTTGGTAAAACATTCACTGCTTTAGCTATTATTAAATATTATGAGTTAAGAAATGATCGAGTGCTAGTTTTAGTTCCTAAAAAATTAAGCGATAATTGGAATGTTTATACAAAAAACGATAAAAGAAACATCTTCCTTGAAGATAGATTTAATTATGATGTTCTCTACCATACAGATTTAAGCAGAGAAAAAGGAGATTCAAATGGAATAAAACTAGACATGGTTAACTGGGGAAACTATGATTTAGTAGTAATTGATGAATCCCATAATTTTAGAAATAATCCTGCTCGTAAAAATAGAAAAACAAGATATGAAAAATTAATGAATGATATTATTAAATCAGGTGTTAAAACTAAAGTTTTAATGTTATCTGCAACACCAGTAAACAACAGAGTAAGGGATATTAAAAATCAAATTTACTTCATTACAGAAGATAATGATAATGCTTTAGAAAGTGTTGGAATTAATAGTATTAATCATACTTTAAAAATGGCTCAAAAAACTTTCAATGAATGGTCGAAATTAGGGGAAGATTATAGAACAAGCAATGTTTTCGTTGATATGATGGACATGGATTACTTTAAGCTTTTAGATACGTTAACAATTGCAAGATCTCGTAAACATATTGAAAAATACTATAACTTAGATGAAATTGGAAGATTCCCAGAAAGAAAAGACCCATTAAATGAATATTGTGATATTGATACAGAAGATATCTTTCCTCCAATTAAAGAAATCAATGATGAGATAAAAAGGCTCACTTTGGGTATTTATAGTCCTATTAAATACTTATTACATGATAAAAAAGAAGATTATGAACATAAATACGATACATATATTGGCGATGGAACTCGTCTTAAACAGATTGATCGTGAAACACAATTAGTCAAGCTTATAAGAATAGGTATGTTAAAACGTTTAGAAAGTTCTATTCATTCATTTAAATTAACAACAGAAAAAATTTTATATAAAATAAAAATAGTATTAGAAAAAATCGAAAAAGGAAATATAGATTATTCAACAGACATTGACATTAATTTAATTGATCCAGACGATGTTGAATTTAATGATATGGTGATTGGATCAAAACAAAAAGTTTTACTTAAAGATATTGATTTGGTTAAATGGGCAGGAGATTTAAAACTTGATGCAGAAAAATTAGAACATATCTTAGAAGAAGTTCACCAAATCACGCCTGAAAGAGATGAAAAATTAAACAGGTTAAAAGAAATCATACAGAATAAGGTTAATAACCCAATAAATGATAATGATAATAAAAAAATAGTTATTTTCACAGCTTTTGCGGATACAGCCGAATATTTATATAATAACATTTATAAATGGGCTCTAAATGATTTAAAATTACATTCAGCAATAGTTACAGGTTCAGGAAATAACAAAACCACCTTAAAATTTGTAAAATCAAATGATATTGATGATATTTTAACTAACTTTTCTCCAATATCAAAAGAAAGAGCAAAAATTTACCCTGAAATTACAGAAGAAATCGATATCTTGATTGGAACAGATTGTATATCTGAAGGGCAAAATCTTCAAGATTGTGATTACTTAATTAATTATGATATTCATTGGAATCCAGTTCGTATTATACAGAGATTTGGAAGAATAGATAGGATTGGTTCAAAGAATAAATATATTCAATTACACAACTTCTGGCCTAATATGGAGCTAAATGAATACATTGATCTAAGTGGTCGTGTTGAAAATAGGATGGTTATGGTTGATGTATCTTCAACAGGAGATGATAACCCTATTGCAAATGAACCAATTGAAAGTTCCGAAGCGGCCAAAGCTGAAGTAAGTTATAGGGAAAAACAATTACAACGTTTAAAAGATGAAGTTGTTGATTTAGAAGACGTTTCTGGTGGAATATCAATCACAGATTTAACATTCAATGATTTTAAAGTAGAATTAATGGAATACTTAAAAGAACATAAAAAAGAATTAGAAGAAGTTCCAAATGGTGTTTATTCTATAGTTGAAATAGGTGAAGAATTTAGAGAAGATTTAAAAGAAGGAGTAATATTTTTACTTAGACAAACAAGAGGAATAGCAGACTCTAAAGATCAAAATCCATTAACTCCTCATTATTTAATATATATTAATGAAGATGGGACCGTACAGTTTAACTACACTAGTTCTAAAAAGATAATGGACTTTTATAAGAAGTTATGTTCAGGAAAAAGAGAAGTATTTAAAGAACTTGTTAATGAGTTTAATAAAGAAACTAAAGATGGAACAATGATGGAAAAATACTCAGACCTTTTAAAAATAGCTATTGGGGAAATTTTATGCAAAAAACAAGATGTTGGTAAAAAATCAGTATTTAATAAAGGCGGAACAAGTCCAGTAAGAGGTAATATTTCTGGAATGGATGAGTTTGAACTTATTACATTTTTGATATTGAAATAAAAGGTTTTTATATATTTGATTAGGTTATTCTTATGAAAATAAAAGAAATTTTAAACATTCCTAAAAAATGTTTCGTTGGAACTCCAATGTCTAAAAAAGACTTTTATGATTTTGCTCAATTAAAAACAAGAGATATAAAAATATTTACAGACATTATTGATAAAATCACATGGGTTTATGCACTACAAGAAGAAAATATAAGAATAACTCCATTTAAAGATAGTATAAGGGAATACACTGAAGTTCATGTATATGATGTTTCTTTAAAAACTTATAAAGAAGAAAAAACAGATAAAAATATTGATAGAATAGCTGATATAATTTTAAGAACAATTCCATATCCTATTATACTTGTTTTTGAATATCAAAATAAAATCAAGTTATATGTTTCCCATATAAAAGAACATTTATCAGATTCCACTAAAATAAAATTAGAAGGACCAATTTCAACAAACTGGATAAATTTAGATAATTTAGATAAAATCGATGAGAAATTAGTTGATTCACTAAAGTTAGAAAATCTAAGCTTTAGCCATTTTTATAGATTTTATTCTGATATAGTAGATAATATTAATATTTACAATGGATCTAAATTAGTAGGAAGAGATTTATCGCTCACAGTAAAACTTTCTCCAGATGAGATAAAAGCTATTCAAGAAGAAATAGCTAGTAAAAATAAAGAAATAGAATTAAAAAAAAATCATATAAAAAAAGAAACTCAGTTTAATAGAAAAATTGAAATCAATATTGAAATTAAAGGAATAGAAAAAGAAATTAAAGATTTGGAAGTAAAATTATTGGAATTATAGATATTATATTAATGGAGGAATAGAAAATGCAAGCGAATTTTCCTAAGTCAGAGGGGATATGTATATTTTGTGGTAAAACTTTCACTAAAGCAGGGATTAATCGTCATTTGAAATCTCATTTAAAGAAAAAAGAAGCTGAACTTGTGGAAGGGAAGTCATATCTTGTAAAAGTGGAAGTTGATCCGTATGGTGGTTCTTTACCTTATTTTCTTTCATTATGGGTTGATGGTGATGCAAAAATGGGTTATATTGATACTTTTCTTCGAGATATTTGGCTTGAATGTTGTGGGCATATGAGTGCTTTTTCAAATGGAGAAATATCAATGGGAGATATGGTGAAAGAAGTTTTTTATAAGGATCTAAGCTTCTTCTATGAATATGATTTTGGAAGCACTACTGAACTTAAGTTAACTGTTTTAGAAGAGTATTCTGTAAAAGCAGACGATGATATAGTATTACTTTCACGCAATGAACCTCTTAAATGGAAATGTGATGTATGTGAAGAAGAAACTGCTACTCAAATATGCATAGTTGATGATGAGATGTTTTGTGGTAAGTGTGCAAAAGAACATGCCAAGGAATGTGGGGATTTTGAAGACTATGCATCTATGCCAGTTGTCAATTCTCCTCGTATGGGTGTATGTGGCTATACAGGAGGATCTATTGATATTGAAAGAGATTAGCTATTTTTTATAAATTCAGTAGTTTATAAAATTTGTTTAAAAATAGTGCGTGTGTAAAAAAGAGGTCAAAAAATTTTCAATCAACAAAATTAAAGGAAGTTTTAGTCTTAAAATCACAGTTGAAGATAAGCGGCATTGTCAAATTTTCTCAATGGGTCTTTGACCTCTACAAAAATTTTAAAATAATTTAAATACTATTTATATTTATATCTATATTTAATAATTAATTCAATAATATTAATACTAATAATATTATTATTAATACTAATTTAATTTCAAATAATATTATAACAATATATTATGGTAGAATCAAACTTAAATGGAAAAAAGCAATGATATTCTACAAGAAAATATTAATAAATTAAAAGAACTTTTCCCAGAAATACAAACCGAAGACAAAATAGACTTTGTTAAACAAAAAAGCTCATTATTGGAGCACATCAAGAAATAAAATTATCCAAAAAAGAATTTTCAATCCCAGTGATGTTTATTAATTTGTTTATATTTAGATTATTTTAATTAATATTATTATTTAATATTATTTTTAAAATTTTATTTAAATTGCTTTTAATGATATGGTGTAAATATGGAGACAAATAGATTAGAATCGTTTAGTGATGCTGTTTTAGCTATTATTATTACAATAATGGTT
>JAISIT010000296.1 GCA_031261915.1 Candidatus Methanoflexus mossambicus | reverse complement strand
ATTTGTGAAGTTTTGTGAGTATAGTCTAAAAAATTATCAACATATTCCAATAAACCAATATTAAAATAACTTTTATCTTGATCCATAGTCAAATAAAGAATATTTTTATAATCAATATTCTTTTCATTAACCAAATAATCATATAATTGAAACAAAATAGTTGTTTTTCCAACCCCACGAAGACCTGGCATGACTAAAAACCTATTTTCTATATTTTTATCATTAAGAAAATCATCTAAATATTTTTTTATTTTAAAAAACTCTCCCCGTTTATTTAATTTCTTAACATGCCTGGTAAAAACTTCCATTGCACTTTGTCTTGAACTAATATAATCTTTTAAATCATCTTCAAAAAACATTTTTCCACCATCGTTATCATGTTTATTATTACTATCAATATTCCCCTTATTATTCCCATTATTAAAATAATTATCAATATTATTCTTAAATTATATAATTATCAATATTGTCAAGAATAACCAAAATTTTCATCAATTATTTTTTTTCATTATTAATATATCCCTAATCATATATAAATGTATTTCAAAAATGAAACAAAAATAATATTATATCATTTCATTTTTGAAACAAAAACAATATTATATCATTTCAAAAATGAAATAAAAAAAATAAAAATAGAAAAAAATAAAAATAGAAAAAAATAAAAATAGAAAAAAATAAAAATAGAAAAAAATAAAAAAAATTAAATTAAATTAAATTGAATTCATAAACCTTGTTTTAATTTCCTCAGGAGTTAAATCTATAATTCCAACATTTTCATTGCCTGGAGCTATTTTAAATCTAATAAAAATAGAATCATTGGAATTAGAATTCAATAATTCTTTAAAATTAATTTCATCAAAATCATAAGCTTTTTTAAATCCTGATGATTTAGCTATTTCTAATAAATCACTATTTTTAGAGTATGTAGATTGATTACCTGTTGAACCATAAGATTCATTGTCTAAACAAATTAAAATAAAATTAGAAGGATTTTGATTGGCTATTGTTACAAGTGACCCCAAATTCATCAAAATAGCTCCATCACCATCTAAAACTATTATTTTTTTATTATATTGCTTACTATCTAAATCATCTTTTTTATTATTTCTTTTTTCATCCAAACTTAATGCAATACCAAGACCAATTGAAGAAGCAAGTCCCATGGAACCTAACATGTAAAAATTTTCATTTCTATTCCGTATTTCATATAACTCTCTAGAAGGAAACCCAATATTTCCTATAACAAGCTCCCTTGTAATATCTTTCATAATTTCTTCAATAGCTTCAAATCTTTTCATACTAAAACCTTAAAAAATAAAATTATTATTATTAGCATTATTTACTATTATTATTAAAAATAAAACTAATATTAAACTTATTATCAAAAATTAAATTAAAATTATTATTATTCATATTATTAAAATTATTAAAAATAAAATTAAAAATAAAATTAAAAATAAAATTAAAAATAAAAATAAAAATAAAATTAAAAATAAAATTAAAATAATTAAATTACGTAATAATCAAATATATTTAAATAATTTAAGAATATAAAAATTACCAATAATTTATTTCAAATAAAAAAGCTATTGGTCTTTTTATTTTCAATGATTTTTCCCAAGAATTAGATATTTCATTATATGCAGTTCCAAAATCTTCAATTGAGTTATAATTAATATTAATAGCTTCTAAAAGATTAGTTGTTGATTTTCCCATTGGGACTTGACCAATCATTGGTTCTCCATCACTTCCTCTGTGACTAATTATCATAACAATTGGAAATTCAAATAATTCAAAAAGAGAAGTCAATGCATTTACACTGTTACCAATTCCCGAGTTTTGCATCAAAATAGCAGTTTTTTTACCGGCCATATATGCTCCAGCAGCTATTCCAAGCCCTTCTTCTTCTCTTGTAACTGGGACATGAATAATTTCATCATCGATCTCAATTAAGTCCAATAATTTCTTTAAATTAACACACGGAACACTAACAATAAAATTTATTCCAGCATTTTTTATTCCATTATAAATAGCTTCAGTTGAATCCATAATTTTACCAAATAATAATTTATACTTAAATATATTTAAATAATTGTATCTTAAATATATTTAAAAAATCGTTATACATTTAAAAATCATTATACATTTAAAGAATCATAATATATTTAAAGAATCATAATATATTTAAAGAATTGTATCTTGAATATATTCATCTAAATTCCCGTCATCAAGGGAAATAATCTCTGGAAGTTTACCTATTGTTCCAATTTGATTATTTACAATAATAATTCCTCCAATAAAATATTTTTTAAATTTTTTTGCCTGTTTTAAACCCTGTTCAATAGCTATCTTATCATCATTGCCTTTAACTTCATTAGCTATTGATGTAGCAAGAGTATCAGCAATACTGGCTTCTTGGGCTATTATTGAAACAGCATCGGCTCTTCCATAACTAAAAGAGTATCCAACGGTTCCTGACGAAGTGCATAACCCATACTGTTTATCTGATGGGCTAAATTTAAAAGCAATTTTGCCTGAAATTTCAGATGATCCTGCATATATTCCACAAATAATGTTTTTATCTTCATTATTGTTAAAAAAAGCTAAATCCCCACCATTATTGACAATCGAATAATTTAAACCTTCATTTAAAAGATTTTCAAGTGTAAATTGAGATATAGTTCCTGCAACAGCACCCATAGGTCCAATTTCAGCTATTTCACTTGCATAATGCATTTTTTCTATTATTTTAGAACCTTTTTGAAAATTTAATGATTTATGGAAATTTAAGGGTTTATGAGATTTTAAAAAATTAGGATGTGTTTTAGAGTAATTTTTAATATTATTTCTCCAATTAAAAATAGAATTATAAATATTATCATAAATATTATCAATATTGATATCTGTTTTAATTTTTAAGATTGTTTCATCAATATTTATAGTTTTATTAAACATATAAATCCTTAACTTAAAATATTAATAGATAAAAAAAATATTAACTATTAAAATAAAATATTTAGAATTATAAAAAATAAATATTTAAAATTATAAAAAATAAAAATAAAATATTTAGAATTATGAAAAATTAAAATGAACTATTAAACGTCAATAAAAATATAAAAAAAGATAAAATTGAAAATCAATAAATTAAAGATTGAAAATAAGAATATAATTAAAATATATCTTTATATTCTTTATATATTTCTTCAAATACCCAGTCCATAGATAAGTATCTTTCACCAGTGTCTGGCAAAATGACTAAAATCTTTTTACCTTTATTTTCTGGGCGTTTAGCTAATTGAATAGCAGCATAAGTTGCTGCACCAGAAGAAATACCTGCTAAAATTCCTTCAGATTTAGCAAGAGCAATCATTGTTTTTGCAGCATCCTCATCCTCGACTTTAATAATCTCATCCACTAAATCAGCACCATAAATATCTGGAACAAATCCTGCACCAATGCCTTGGATTTTGTGAGGTCCTGGAGCTTCACCAGATAAAACTGGAGATGATGCTGGTTCAACAGCTACTGCTTTAAAATCTGAATTTTTTTCTTTAATAGCTTTAGCTATTCCAGTAATCGTTCCACCAGTTCCAACACCAGCTACAACAAAATCAACATCACCATCAGTATCTTTTAAGATCTCTTGTCCTGTTGTTAAATAATGAGTTTCTAAATTTACTGGATTTTGAAATTGACTAACAGAATATGAGTTTGGAGTTGACTCTAAAAGTTCATTTGCTTTAGCTATTGCTCCACCCATACCTTTTGGTCCAGGAGTTAAAACTATTTCTGCACCAAAAATAGCTAAAAGTTTTTTTCTCTCAGCAGACATAGTTTCTGGCATAGTTAAGATTAATTTGTATCCTCTGGCAGCTGCAACAAATGCAAGACCTATGCCTGTATTTCCAGAGGTTGGTTCAATTAAAACATCCCCTCTTTTAATTTTTCCAGATTTTTCAGCATCATTAATCATTCCAACAGCGATTCTATCTTTTACACTGCTTAAAGGATTGAATGATTCTAATTTTCCATATAATTCAGCATTTAAATCTTTTCCAATTTTAGATAATTTAACTAAAGGTGTTTTTCCAACTAATTCTGTTATATCTCCTGCGATATTACTCATTTAATCACCAACTTTTATTCAATATAGTTATTTATTTATTTTATTTATTTATTTTATTTATTTTATTTAATAAATAACGAAGTTAAAATATTTATTTGTTTAAAATAACATTATTAATAATAAAAATATTAATAATAAACAAAGTGTCATAATTCAAAAATTATTTATCTTCAATATTTATTCCTAATTCATTCATTTTGTCACGAATATAATCAGATAATTCATAGTTTTTATCTAATCTTAATTTTTCTCTTATTTCAAGAAGTAAATCTATAGTATCCTTAGAAATATCACTAGATACTTCATCATCTTTTATAAAAAGCCCTAATTTAAATATTTTTTCAAAATCTCTAAAAAATCTTAAGGATTGGCATGAAAATTCAAAAATAACTTTAAAATCATTATATGGAATTTTTTTACCGTCAACATCTTTTAAATTTTCAAATTGTTCATCTATAAACCCATTAATAGATTTAGTAAAATTTAAAATAGCTGCTAAAGCACGAGGAGTGTTAAAATCATCATTCATACTTTTAAAAAATTTTTCCTCGATATTATGTAATTCAATTAATAAATCTAAACCTAAATCATTATTATAACAGCTTGTTAATCCAAAATTCTCTTCTGGAGAAAGTGGAAATGAAGATAAATCCTCAACATCCAGTTCTTTTAAAAATGATCTAAATTCCAATAATTTTTTAACAGTATTTTTCAATCGACCTAAATTTTTAGATGCTTGATTTAAAGATTTCTCAGAAAAATCTATTGGACTTCTATAATGAGTTGAAAGAACAAATAATCTAAAAACCATAGGTTCCCAATCTTCTAACAACTCCCTAATCGTGACAAAGTTGCCTAAAGACTTAGACATTTTAACACCATCAACATTTAAAAATCCTGTGTGCATCCAATACTTTACTAAAGGAACTTTACCAGATATTGCTTCCATTTGAGCTATTTCTGCCTCATGATGTGGGAAAATCAAGTCTAAACCTCCACCATGTATGTCATATTGGCTACCAAAATAAGTTTCAGTTATTGCAGTATCTTCAATATGCCATCCAGGTCTTCCATTTCCATATTTTGATGGATAATATGGTTCAATTTCGGTTTTTTTCCATAAAGCAAAGTCATTAGCTGTTTTTTTATGCTCATTGAAATCCAATCTATGATTATCAAGTTTTGTGATATCTTGATTAGACAACTTACCATAATCAGAAAACTTACTTACTTCAAAGTAAACTCCATCATCACTTTCATAGGCAAATCCTTTTTCAATCAATCTATCTATTTGACTTTCAATTTCAGCTAAATGTTCTGTGGCTCTAGCAAAAAGATTTACCCCATTAACATTTAATCTTCCCATGTCTTCCCTAAATCTTTTTTCGTAAAAACTTGCTAAAATTTCAGGAAGAACATTTCGTTCTTTAGATCTCATGATTATTTTATCATCAATATCTGTGATATTTTCAATATAAAAGACAGAATATCCTACAAATTCTAAATAACTTTTAATTAAATCAAAAGAAATATATGTGCGCCCATGTCCAATGTGTGCATCATCATAAACCGTAGGTCCACAGACAAAAAGATTTATCCTATTTTCTTTTCGACTGACAAATTTTTCTTTATCCCGTTTAAGTGTATTGTATATCTCTAACATTTTAGCACATCTTTAATTGTTATTAATTATTATATTCATCATATTTAATTAAGTAATTAATCATAAAAAATTATTAAAACAATCATTAAAACAATCATTAAAACAATCATTAAATTATAAAAAAAATTCCAATAAATAGTTTAATAACTAATTTTAATATAAATTAAAATAATTTAATATTATTATACTAATTTTAATATTATTTAAATAATTCTAATATTATATATAATCAATATTATTATAAAAAATTTTCTAAAATTTTTAAATTTTTAAATTTTTAAAAAATAAATATGATTAATATTAAATGAACATAATTTCACAAATAATAACAATTGTTATATTATTTTAAATAAAGAAATATATAAATGTTTGGTATAAAATTTTTAACTTTATTATTTCCAAAAAAGATATATAACAATATGGAAAATAAGTAAAAAAAAAAAAAAAAAAAAAAAAAAAAATATAAAAATTAAAAATAAAAAAAATAAAAAAAAAATAAAATATTTAAAAATTAAAAAATTAAAAATATTTATTTAAAA
>JAISIT010000146.1 GCA_031261915.1 Candidatus Methanoflexus mossambicus | reverse complement strand
ATATTTTTTTTATATTTTTTTTATATTTTTTTTATATTTTTTTTATATTTTTTTTATATTTTTTTTATATTTTTTTTATATTTTTTTTATATTTTTTTTATATTTTTTTTATATTTTGAGCTTTTTTTTGTTATAATACTCTGTATTTAAACGATTACTGCTATAAATTTAGCTTTTTCATTATTTAATGGTATCATAGCATGTTCATATTTTGAATCAAAGTAAATAGAATCTCCTTCATTTAAAATAATTTCATGATTATGAATTAATAGCTTAAAAGAACCTTCTAAAACATAATTAAATTCTTGACCTTCATGGGAATTTCTCACCTGATTTTTTTCTAATTCTTTTGGATCAATAGTAACAATCATTGTTTCCATTTTTTTATTTATGAATCTATCGGCTAATGAAATTCCTTCATATCCATCTCTCATTTCAACAGGTCTTCCTTTTCCAGCACGGGTCACATGAAAAATATGCATTCTGGTTTCTTCTCCACTAATAAGTAATCCCATATCAACTTTTAATGCTTGAGCTATTTCATAAAGAATGCTTATTGGAATATCTTTTTTTCCATTTTCATATTCCGTGTAAATATTTTCATCAATTCCCATAGATTTAGCTATTTCGGAAGTTGTAATGTCTGAAAGTTCTCGTAATTCTTTTATACGATGACCTATATCTTTAACTATATCTTTCATTTTTATCTATCCATTTAATTAAGTTTTAATGAGATTTAATAATTTTTTTAAAAAACTTCATTATTCTTGAGTATTGTCTGATTTTCTTATTTCTGCTCGACTTATTTTTCCATTAATGGTTTTTGGAAGTTCATCTACGAATTCTATAAGTCTTGGATATTTATATGGTGCAGTCACATGTTTTACATGATTTTGAATTTCTTTTTTAAGTTCTTCACTTTCTTCAAAGCCATTGGCTAAAACAATTGTTGCTTTAACAATTTGACCTCTAATATCGTCTGGAATACCAGTAACAGCACATTCTAAAACGGATGGATGGGATATTACAGCACTTTCTACTTCAAAAGGACCTATTCTATATCCAGAACTCTTAATTATGTCGTCGTTTCTTCCAACAAACCACATATACCCATCTTCGTCTTTCCATGCTGTATCTCCACTATGATAGTATCCACCTTCCCATGTGCTTTTATTTTTTTCTTCATTTTTATGATACTCTTGGAATAATCCAGGAGGTTGATGGCTAGCATCAAGACATATTTCTCCTTCGCTACCAATATCTACTTCTTCATTATCAGAGTTTAATAACTTCATATTGTATACTGGAGCAGGTTTACCTAAAGAACCTGGTTTTGGTTTACACCAAATAAAATTAGCTGCAGAAATAATGGTTTCAGTTTGTCCAAAACCTTCTTTTATTTCTAATTTAAAAATATCTTTAATTTTATTGAATACTTCAGGATTTAATGCTTCTCCAGCAGTTGTTAAATAGCTAATATTTGAAAAATCAAATTTACTTAAATCTTCTTTAATTAAGAATCTAAATATTGTTGGAGGTGCACAGAATGTATTGACTTTATATTTGACTATTTTTTCTATTAAGTTTAAAGGATTAAATCTATCGTAGTCATAGACAAATACTCCAGTTCCAACAATCCATTGTCCGTAAAGATTTCCCCAAACTGCTTTCATCCACCCAGTATCAGCAGAGGTATGATGTAATCCATCTTCAACTGCATTATGCCAGTATTTTGAAGTAATGATATGGGATATTGGATACCTAAAATCGTGTTTTACCATTTTAGGTTCACCAGTAGTTCCAGATGAGAAATATAAGATCATCAAATCATCATTATGTGTTTTTTCTAAATCTTCTCTATTAAATTCTTCACTTTCTTTTATAAACTCGTTTTGATAATCTATCCAACCGTCCGGTTTTTTATCTCCTACAGAAACTTTAATTATTTCATAATCTTCATTGGTTTGTTTAATTTCATCAAATGCTTTTTCATATTCTTCTATTAACTCTTCTTCTTCATCTATAGTTATAATCATTTTAATGTCTGCTTGATTTAATCTATAAACAATATCATGACTTTTTAACATGTGTGTTGCAGGAACTGGAATAGCTCCAAGTTTATGTAATGCTAATATGATAAACCAGAATTCATATCTAATTTTTAATGTTAATAATACTTTATCTCCTTTTTTTATACCTTTATTTCTTAAAAAATTCACAGTTTTATCACTATATTTTTTCATATCTTTAAAATTAAAGGTCTTCTCATCTCCATGGTCATTACACCAAATAAGAGCTATTTTTTCTGGATCTATTTCAGCATATTTATCCACAATATCATAAGCAAAATTGAAGTCTTCTGGAACAACAAATTCAAAATTATCCCTAAAATCCTCATAAGATTCAAATTCTATCCTATTCACATAATCTTTTAATAATGATGTCATATTTTCACTTTTTTATCATTCTATTATTATTACAATTATTATTTCTATATTATTATCTTTCTAATATTATTCTTTTTTATATTATTCTCTTGTCGAATATTATTTTTTTATATTATTATTTTATCTAATATTATTATTTTTTCTATATCTCTACTCATTTATCTTTTCACCCGATAAATGCTAAGAATTTTGCTGATTTATTATTTAATGCTTTCATTGAGTGCTGATAATTTGAATTAAAATAAATAGAATCTCCTTCATTTAAAATAATTTCATTATCATTAATAAAAAATTTAATTGTTCCTTCTAAGACATAGTTAAATTCTTGACCTGGATGTGAATTAGTTTCAGGATTTTCATCATTGTTTGGTTCAACTGTAACTATAAAAGGTTCAGTTTTTTTATGAATAAATTTTTCAGCTAAATTTTCATATTTATACTGTGATCTACGCTCTACAATACCTCCTTCTCCTTTCCTGGTCACATCAAAAATATGCATACGAGCTTCTTCCCCAGTGATTAATAAACTTAAATCCACATTATATTTTAATGATATTTCATAAAGTAAATTTGCAGGAATATTTTCTTCTCCATTTTCATATTTTAAGTAAGTTTCTTTATCAATATTAAGTTCTTTTGCAATATCATATATGGAAATTTCTGATATTTCTCTTAATTCCTTTATTCTATCGCCAATATCTTTATTATTACTATTCAATATAAACACCTAATTTATTTTATTTTATTTTTACTTGATTTAATTATTTTTAGTTGATTTAATTATTTTTTTAATTAATTTGAGTATTTAAAATTATTTTAATAATTTTATAGCTGATTTAAATTAATTGATTTAAATTAATATTCTTTTAAATTATTAAATTTATTTAATTTATTTTTATTTAATTTATTTAATTCATAGCAATTTATAAGAATTTATAATAATTTATAAGAATTTATAATAATTTATAAAAAAAAATTATTTGATTTGATATATGATTAATAAAGTTTTATAAAATTTAATATAAATTTATAAAATGAAAAAATTTAAATTAATAAAATAGAAATAAAATAAATATATCTTTTTATTTATAGTTATATTTATATATTAATAATCTTGTTATAATAATTTAATTGTTATTGTTACTATTGTTACTATTGTTAATATTGATAATAGATAATTTTTTTTATTGTAATCTTATTATTTTTTATTATTTTATTGTAACCTTATTATTTTTTATTATTTGATTTTAATTGTATTTGAATAATCAATTAATCGTTATTGGTGATATTTTGTCAGAAATTAAAGAGAATATTTTATTTAAATTGGAAAATGGAGAAGTTTTAGAATTACATCAAAATCTTGTTGGAATTAAGACAAGAGAAGGAGGACTTTGGATTATCAATATTCGTAGTCATGTGATTATTATGGGGAAAATTCAAGAATTTTTTGATGGTTTAAGAGATAATATGGAGGTAAATGTGGATATTGGGGAAACTGGAGATGTTAAAACATATTTTAGAGGAATTTCACCAGTTTTACAAAAAACTAATGATCAAGGTGCACCTTATGCTTTTGTTTCAATAACTTTACAAGAATCTAATAAATTTGTTCCAGTTGAAGATGAAGATGATGGGCATTGTTGTAGTATAAAGCTTTAATTTATTTTTAATTTATAATTTCTTTTGTTTATTTTTCTTATTTTTTATTTTCTTATTTTTTATTTTCTTATTTTTTATTTTCTTATTTTTTATTTTCTTATTTTTTATTTTCTTATTTTTTATTTTCTTATTTTTTATTTTCTTATTTTTTATTTTCTTATTTTTCCTTTTTCCTTTTTCCTTTTTATTGTCTTTATTGATTTAAATTAATTGTTTTTCCCTAAAACTTCTTTTAAAATGTATATATCGTCTTTATCAAAAGTTTTTAATATGAATATCATTGCAAAATAGACGATTATTCCAACAGGAATAGCTATCCAGATATTTAAATTTGCGAAGTATAACACAATAGCTAAAACTATTGTTGATACTATAATTTTTGAAATGTCTTTAAATATTGAAAATTCAAGTTTAAATAGTTTTTTATTTATTAAAAATGCTAATAAAATACTTAAGACACATCCAGTGACAATTGTAGCTAAACTTGCACCAACATAACTATATTTTGGAATAAGTATGAGATTTAAAACAACATTAACAATACATGCTATACAGTTTATTTTCATTACATTCATTTCATTATAGCTTGAATTTAAAAGGGTTGTTGAAGATCCATTAATAAATACAAAAATCACATTCCATATTAAAACATTTAAAGCAAGGGCTGTTTCATTGTAACCTGAACCATAAATTAATCCTACAATTGGTTTTGAGTAAAATACAATTCCAACAATTATTGGAATAGTTATAAGTAGTAAATATTTTATGGATTTGTAATAGCTAATTTTTAACAATGATTTTGATTCAGCATAAAATTTTGACATATATGGGTAAAAAACCGTGGTGTAAACAGCATAAATTGTTGTTAAAACTCCTAAAATTTTATATGCTGCGGAATAAATTCCATTTGCAGTATCTCCCATTATGGAAAATAGCATAACACCGTCTATCATAAAATAAATAGTTGAAAATGCTGCGGTTAAGCCAAATCCTACTGATGAGATTATTAAAAACTTCCAAAATTTTGGATTAATTTGGATTTTAGGTTTTGCTATTTTAACTCTCATTTGAGTAAAAATATAGCTTGATGATACTACCACAGCGATTAAATATGAAACCACGACTCCAAATATTCCAGCATTTAAATAAATTGCAGATATAACACTTATGAGTAGTAAAACACTGTTTATTATTCCACTTATGGCAGTATATTTCATTTTTCCAAATGCCTGAAATACTCCACTAAATAGTCCTGAAAAGCTTCCAATTATAGATTGTAGAATAAAAATTAAACAGACTTCCATTGTCACATAGTCTTTATTTAAGATAAATAATACTAATATTGTAATCATTAATGAAAATAGTGATAAGATTATTTTTAATGGTATTGCATTTCCTATTAATTTTGAAAGATTTTCTGGGTGCTGTGAAATCTCACGGACTATGTATGTGCTTATTCCAATGTCCATAAATATACTCATTATTCCTACAAAGGACAGGCCAAAATTCACAATTCCAAAATCCCCTACTCCAAGGTATCTTGCAATTAGAATAATCCAAAAATATCCTAAAACACTTGTTGTTAATTGGGATATTAGCAACCAACTACTATTTTTAAATATAGCTTTTACAAAACTCATCGTATCAGATTTTGATTTATTTTAATAATATAAATATAAAAATATATATTTTTTCATGTTTTATTGTGTAATTATAATGTTATGTATATTTTAATTTTAATATGGTATTAAATCTAATTGTTATAATATCTTTGTATTATATTAATATACTTTTCCTTAATTTTTATTA
>JAISIT010000143.1 GCA_031261915.1 Candidatus Methanoflexus mossambicus | reverse complement strand
GTAATAGTAATAATAGTAATAGTAATAATAGTAATAGTAATAATAGTAATAGTAATAATAGTAATAGTAATAATAGTAATAGTAATAATGATAATAATCATCTTTCAGCCAATTACTATAATTATTTATTTATTTCATTCAATATTGCTAATAACTTATCGAATTTTCTGTTTTGAGTTTTTAATTCTTTTTTTATTTCATTTAGGTTTCTTTTTGTTTCATTTAGGTCTTTTTCTATTCTGTCTATTTTTTCTTCTGTTGTTAAATATTTTTTATCATTTTTACTTGGGTTTATTTTAAATTTATGGAGATGTTGGAGATATTTTTCTTTTGTTCTTTTAGGATTTTGTTTAAAATAGCTTTCAGTTGTGGGATCTAATTTTCTGCCTTGAATTAAGTTTGCAAATGCTTTATCTTCAATCGTTGTTGCATTAAATTTTCTTAATCCATGGGAATGAAAGAAACAGTAGTGATTAACTTTTCCCCAGTTATTTTCATTATTAATTCTTCTAAAAAACTTCATTAAACCGTCATCACTTATTTTAAATAGCTTGTCTTCATTTTTTAATTCTTTTCTTGTTTTTAAATATTTTAAAATTAATTTTGTTGCTTCATCACTACAAGAAGTATAATATAATCTGTTTGTTTTGGTTCTAATGATTTCAAAGGTGGGAATAATTTCATTTTTATTTTCTAAAGTTTTAATTACTTCAATTATCTTATTTGAATTATGATACTCTTTGGTTGCATTTATAAAATCATTTATTGTTAAATTCAATGTTTCTTTTTTCGCTGTTCCACTTGTTGCCATAAAAAGGATTATTGCTTTTTCTAATGGATTTTTTGTAGTTTTTAAAGCTATTTTTATATCTTTTAGTTTTGGAATATCTTCATATTTTTCTATTTTTCTGTCCATTTTAATTGTGGGAATATATGGGAGTTCTACTTCATTGTGTTTGTAAAATGTTTTTATTTTTCCAAACCAGTCTTTTATAGTAGTAATTGCTAATTTTTTATCATAAATCAAGTATTTTTGATAATTTTTTAATTGTCCTTTGATTTTTCTAACATTTAATGGTATTTCTTTTTCTTCTTCAAATGCTTCCTTGAGCAGTTCTTTTAAATCTGTTTTATGATATTCACAATAGCTATTTAATGCTGACTTGTATGATTTTATTGAATTTTTTCTTAAATTTCTTTCATCACAGAATTCTTTAAAAATATCTTCACTATTTTTCATATTCCTTATTTTAAGTTTATAATTTCTTATCAATTTAATGATAAAAACACAAAATTATCATACTTTTCAATGTGTTCAATTTAAAATTTTTGGGCACTGTCAAAATCAACTGGATGTTGGATTTTTATTAAATTATAGGTTGTGTAAAGATCTTGTTACTTTTAATTATTCAAACAAGACAGATGATTTGATTAAAATACTATAAAATCCATTTTAATTAATTAAATAATATCTATTTTTAAAAAAAACCCAAATAATAGGAGAAATATAAAATAAAGTATTTTTTAGAAAATATAAAAAAATTAAAGAACAGATATGAATATTAATTTAATTAAAAAAACTGCTCATTTTATCTAATGATCCAACAACTTTACAATCCATTTTTGTATTGTTTATTGTTTTTTTTATGATATTTTTTTTCAATACTAAATTATATATATTATTTTTTTTATAATTATTAATGGAATAACTAAATTATTATTAGGAGATTTCTATGTCTGTTACAATTAATGAGAATTATTTATTATTACAAGATAGCTATTTATTCGTTGAAATAGCTAAACGTGTTGCTAAATTTGAAGAGGAATATCCTGAAAAGGAGATTATCCGTATGGGAATTGGAGATGTTACTAAACCTCTTGTTCCTGCAGTTATTAAAGCATTTAAAGCTGCTGTTGATGAAATGGGAGATCCTGAGACTTTTAAAGGTTATGGTCCAGAGCAAGGATATTCATTTTTAGCTGAAGCTATTGTGGAAAATGATTATAAACCACTTGGAGTTGAAATAGCTATTGATGAGGTTTTTATAAGTGATGGTGCTAAATGTGATTCTGGAAATATTCAAGAAATATTTGATTTAAATAATATTGTTGCTGTTACAGATCCTGTTTATCCAGTTTATGTTGATACAAATGTAATGGCTGGCAGAACTCAAGGAGTAAATGATGATGGAACATATAAAGGTTTAGTTTATCTTCCTGCAACAGGGGAGAATAATTTTATTCCAGAACTTCCTAAAACACCAGTTGATTTAATTTATCTTTGTTTTCCCAATAATCCTACTGGAACCACACTTACTAAAGATGAATTAGCTAAGTTTGTTGATTATGCAAAAGAGAATGATGCGATTATAATTTTTGATGCTGCTTATGAATCATTTATCACTGAAAAAGATGTTCCTCATAGTATTTTTGAAATTGAAGGTGCAAAAGAAGTAGCTATTGAAGTTAAAAGCTATTCAAAAACTGCAGGGTTTACTGGAACTCGTTGTGCATATACTGTTGTTCCAAAGGACTTAAACGTTAAGGATAGTAAAGGAGAACTTGTTGAGGTTAATAGTTTATGGAATAGACGTCAAACTACTAAATTTAATGGAGTTTCTTATCCTGTTCAAAAGGCAGCAGAAGCTATTTATAGTGATGAGGGTAAAAAACAAATTAAAGAAAATATTGATTATTATATGGAAAATGCTAGGATAATCAAAGAAAGTCTTGAAAATATAGGTCTTAATGTTTATGGTGGAGTTAATTCTCCATATATTTGGGTTAAAACTCCAAATAATATGAAATCATGGGACTTTTTCGATTTATTATTAAATGAAGCGAATATAGTTGGAACCCCAGGAGCAGGTTTTGGCTTAAGTGGTGAGGGCTATTTAAGATTAACTGCTTTTAATACTCTTGAAAATACTAAAAAAGCAATGAAACGAATAGCTGATTTATCTTTTTAGTTAAAACTCCTTAATTTTTTTATTATTATTTTTATATTCTTGTTATGTTTTTATTTATTTTTCTTTTTTTATTCATTTTTATTTTTCTTTTTTTATTCATTTTTATTCTTATTGTTAATTTTGATTTATATAATTATTATAATCGTTTAAATCATAATATTCAATATTTAAATCAATAAAAGCTTTTTGCACTGATTTTATACAATCTTCATAGTTATTAAAATATTTTAAATGGGAATTACAATTACAATCGGAACAACCGAAGCTATTTATTTCTTTTCCATTGATTAACTTAGCTATTTCACATTCTAATCTTTTTTCTCCAACATAATAAAATATCTCTTCTATTTCTACATTTTTAGAACTTAAAAAATAGTCAACATGCCAATGTTTCTTTTTATCCTTTGATAAGTGTCTTTTTAATCTAGCAATTAATGAGTTCATAGCAGAACCAATATATACATAATATCCTTTTTTAAAGAATATATGCTTTAAACTACCGATTTTTAAACATTTATCTTCGTTATTAAAGATTATTAAACAATATAATCCTTTTAAAACTTTTTTTTTAATCATATAAATCTATTTTTTATTTTTATTATTTTTTTCACAGTAATTATATTTTATTTTTATCTTTAAAATATTAATATTTTATCTTTAAAGTATTTTTAGAGTATTTTTAGAGTATTTTTTGGAAAATCTTTATTTTTTTTTAAAAATAATAGAAACATTTAAATATGTTTATATGAATATATGTTCATATGTCTAAGGTGTGTGAAATAAAAAGTATACGATCTGAGATTCTATTAGACGTTGAAGATCAAATGCTTAAAGATGATAAATATCAAATTAATTCAAATTTATTTAAACTTTTAAGTGATTATAATAGATTTAGAATCCTTGATGCATTGTATTTAGAAGAATTATGTGTATGTGAGTTATCTTTGTTGTTAGATATGAGTCAATCAGCTATTTCTCATCAATTGAGACTACTTAAAGCAAATGGTATTGTAAATTTTAGAAAAGAGGAAAAGAAAGTTTATTATTCATTAAAAAATTCAGAAATTCGTGAAATTTTAGAAAAGGTGCATTTAGATGGATAAAAAACATGAAAATAATCATAAACATCATAGTCATAGTCATATTGATAATCATAGTCATGGACATATTGATAATCATGGTCATGGTCATAAGAGTATAGATGATTCTCATGATGATTGTTGTGAATCAGACCATATTCATAGTCATGGTCATAGTCATAGTCATAATGGTAATGGAGCTTGTTCTTGTTGTGATGGAGGGATTTTAGATGATATTGGTGAAAAACAAGAGAAATCAAAGATGCCATTAATTATTATGGGTGTTGGAGTCATTTTAGTTGTGCTTGGAATTTTATTAAAGACTTATTTCCAACAGTATCTTCCTGAAACATTAAATTTAGGGTTTTGGTCTGTTGAATCACCAATAGCTATTTTAGTATTTTTAATTGTAGTAATTATAGTTGGAAAAGATGTAATTATTCATGGTTTTAAATCTTTATTTAAAAAAGAAGTGAATATGAATCTATTAATGTCAATAGCTACAATTGGAGCATTTTTACTTGGAGATGGATTAGAAGGTGCTTCTTTAATGTTATTGTATTATTTAGCAGAATATATTGAATGTTTAGCATTGGATAGATCTAAAAAATCATTATCAAAGCTTGTTAATTTAAATCCAGAAATAGCTATTAAAAAAATAATTGATAATAATAGAAATGATGATAATAACAATAATATTGAGGGTAATGGGAAGAATATTAATAATAATGGCAGTAAGAAAAATAATGAGATTGAAGTCAATGTAGATGATTTAAAAGTTAATGATATTGTCATTGTTCGTCCTGGAGATAAAATACCAATTGATGGGATAATTGTTGAAGGAAATACATCTATAAATCAAGCTTCAATTACAGGAGAAAGTTTACCTGTCTCTAAAACTGTTGGAGATGAGGTTTATTCCTCTACAATAAATGAAGATGGTTATATTGAATTAAAAGTTACTAAAACATCAAAAAATACGATATTTTCTAAGATAATTGATTTAATAAAGGAATCAGAAGAGAAAAAAGCTAAAATTAATGTTTTTATAGATGAGTTTGCAAAATATTATACTCCTGCTGTTGTTTTAATAGCTATTCTTGTTGCAATAATTCCACCAATCTTTTTTAACCAATCTTTAAGTCTTTGGGTGTATAAAGCACTTGTATTGCTATGTATTTCATGTCCTTGTGCTTTAGCTATTTCAACACCAGTTTCTATGGTTTCAGCTATTACTGCAGGAACTAAAAATGGGATTATAATTAAAGGTGGAGAGTATATTGAAGAATTAAATAAAATTAAAGCTATTTTATTTGATAAAACTGGAACATTAACTGAAGGAAATCTTGAAATTACAGATATTTACAAAATAGCTGATATATCCAAAGAAGAAATTTTAAAAATCAGTGCAAGTATTGAAAAGAAGTCTAATCACCCAATAGCTAAGGCATTTAATGATTATCAAAAGAATCATGATATTAAATTAGAAAATGTTGATAATTTTAAATCAATCTCAGGATTTGGAGTTAAAGGAACTATTAATGGAAATGAATATCTTATCGGAAAAAAAGAGCTATTTAACTCTAAATTGTTTGATAATTTACAGTTTAATTCAGCTATTAAAGGTAAAACAAGTATTTTCATTGGAATGAATTTAAACGATGTTGAGTTTGATGATAATGGTAATGATAATGGTAAAAATTCAATTTATAAATTAATTGGAGCTATTACCTTAAATGATAAGATAAGAAAAGAATCTAAATTAACTATAAGTTCTTTAAAAGAAAAAGATATTAAAACTATAATGTTAACAGGAGATAATAAAGATTCTGCTGAAGAAGTATCATCTAAATTAGGATTAGATAAATTTTATTATAATTTACTACCAGAAAATAAATTAAATTTATTGGATTCTTTAGAAAAAGAGTATAAATATGTGGCTATGGTAGGAGACGGAGTAAATGACACTCCTTCACTTGCAAGAGCAAATGTGGGAATAGCTATGGGTTTAGAAGGGTCAGATGTTGCAGTTGACACTGCTGATATTGTTTTAACCAATGATAAACTTTCGAATGTTGATTTACTTATTCAAATAGCTAAAAAAACAATGAATATTATTAAACAAAATGTTGTTTTAGTCATATCAATTAAAGCTATTTTAGCTATTTTAGGTGTTTTAGGACATCTTTCTCTTCTTGAAGCTATTATTTTAGGAGATGTAGGATTAACACTCTTTGTTGTTTTAAATTCCTTTAGAATTGGGAATAAATAACTAAAATTAAATTATTTCTTTCTTATATTTAATTTTTTACTATTTTTTACTATTTTTTACTATTTTTTTATGACTTGGCATTTGTTAGTTGTATTTTTTATGCTAAATTTATATAATTTAAAATAAATAAATTTATACTAAACATTTTAAAATTTTATTTGTTATTTTTTAATAAAATTATTATTCTTGAACTATTTTATTAATAATTAGTTATAAAATTTATTAAACTAAAAAGGTTGTTTATGCGAGTTGCAATAATAATATCTAATTCAAATTATGAAAATGAAGCAAAATTGGATGAATCTATAAATAATTTTAGGGTTATTGAAACAATCATTACAAGTTCAAAGAAATTTGATATAATATTTAAATATTTAAATGTTCCTGGGGTTGAATTAAAACAAGATTTGAAGAAAAAAGTTTCTAATTTGAGGAAAAATGTAGAAGAACTGTTTTTTTATTATTCTGGGCATGGAGCATATGAAAATAATGAATTTTATTTTGTGCCAATAGATTGCTCAAATGATAATTCATATTTAACTGCATTATCAAACACATTTTTAGATGAAATATTTCTTAAAATCAAACCAGAGTTTCTTATCAAGGTTGTTGATGCATGTCATTCTGGTGAAGAGTATATTCAAATAGCTAATGATAAAATAAACAGTAATCAAACAAAAAAAGAAATAGATGATAGTAATATGAAAGGTCAATCGTCGTTTAAAGATTTTCTTAAAAAAATTATTTTCAAGGATTCAAAAAAAGATATTAAAAAGATTTGTTTTATGTTTTCTTCAATGAATAATCAATATTCTTACACTGTCAATAAAAATATTTTCTCTGAATTTACTAAAGCATTTGTTTTATCTATATTGCTCCATAGAAATAAAAATATACGATATCAAGATATTATATTAGACCTTGGTGAATATTTTAACCACAGTTCTTTAAAACAAACTCCTTTTTTTGTAAATCAAAATAATGCTATTGAAATATTTGTGGATGATTTAAAGCCAGTTCTAAGTGAATTACTGTACACACTACCTAAAAATTTTACCAAAGATTTAAACATCAATGAAACTATTATTGGAACTAATATTAGTCGTGGTTGTCGTTCTACGGGATATTATCCTATTGAAATTCGTTCAGGAGTTATAAAAGAAAATGAAAATGTTAATCATAATGTTATAAATGAAAAAGTTGATAATTCTAATTATGATTCTAATTCTAATTATGATTCTAATTATGATTCTAATTCTAATTATGATTCTAATTATGATTCTAATTCTAATTCTAATTCTAATTCTAATTCTAATGATATTGATGATAATTTGGATAGTAATGATATTTTAGATGATAATATTAATAAAATTGATATTGATGATATTTTTATTGATAATGAAGTTGTAAATGAGGATATAAACAATTTTAATAATTCTAATTTTGATAATAAGTTTGATAATAATTTTAGAAGTAATAATAATAATAATAATAATAATAATAATAATAATAATAATAATAATAATAATAATAATAATAATAATAATTATAGTAATAGTAATAGTAATAGTAATAATTATAGTAATAGTAATAGTAATAGTAATAGTAATAGTAATAGTAATAGTAATAATGATGGTAATAATATTGAAAATATTAATTTTATGGGTGAAATATCAAATAAATTAAATTTAAACGAAGACCAGATGAATGCAGTCAAATATGATGGGAATAAACCATTACTTATAGATGCGGGGCCTGGTTCTGGTAAAACAAGAGTGATAATTGAGAGAGTTAAGTTTTTCGTTAATGAAAAAAATGTAGATCCTGAATCTCTTTTAATAATCACTTTTTCTAATAAAGCTACAAATGAACTTATTGAAAGATTAATGGATGATAATATGCTTAAAATTGAAGATATTAAAAAAATGCATATATCTACTATTCATTCTTTTTGTTTTAGTCTTTTAAGGGACTATGGATTTTCTTATGATGTTTTAGATGAAAATGAGAGAAATGTGATGTTTCTTTATAAAAATTTATATCAATTTGGTTTTACTGATGAAAAATTCTTTAAAAAACGAGATATTCCAGTTTTAGTTAAAAAATTCAATGAATTAACAAGTTTTAAAGTGGATGTTGATGGTTTTGAAAGATATGTTAAAGATACTTTTAAGGTTTCAAAAGAATATAGTGACTTTATATTCAATAAACAAATAGAAAAAGCAGAACTTTACTCATTTCCCGAAATGGAGGTTAAAGAAAACGAAGATTTTAAAGAATCATGGTATAATGCAAGATACAACAATATTGTTAATGCATATCGAGTATATTTGAATGCATTAGATAGACAAGATTTATTAGACTATTCTTTACTTCAAGTTAACACATTAAATTTATTAGAATCTGATGAAGATTTTTTTAAAAGCTTAAAATATAAAAATATTTTAGTTGATGAATTTCAAGATACTGATCCAATTCAAATGGAGATATTTATTAAATTAAAAGAAATTTCTGATAGTTTCACTGTTGTTGGTGATGGTGAACAAAGTATTTATGCTTTTAGAGGTGCTGAAGTTAAATTTTTCAATGATTTTACTCAAATATTTAATGCTCAAAAAATCACACTTAAAACAAACTATCGTTCAACAAAAAGCATTGTGGAATTTACAGATAATTTTATTCGAAGTGATAGACCAACATCATCAAAAAAACAAATTTCTGCCAATAAAAATAATCAAGGACCAGAACAAGGAGTTTTTTATTTACATTCTATAGATAAACAATCAGAAGCAGAAAAAATAGCTAAAATAATCAAACATTTAAAGGAATCTGGAAAAATAGCTAATTATTCTGATGTTGGAATTTTAACAAGGTCGATTAAAGGAAAAATCAATGATTTACTTATTTGTTTAATTAATGAGAATGTCCCATTTGATGTTATAGGTAATCAAGATTTACTTGAACAAAATGAGATTAAAACAATATTGCTTTTAATTTATTATTTGATTGAATCAACGCAAAAACCATATATTCAAAGTAAATGGGAAAAAGAATGGTTAAATCTTCAAGGTTTCGCATCTGTTGCTTTTGACTCCAATGAAATGTTAAAATTATCAGATAAGACTAAAAAAATTTTATTAAAATTAGATGAGGAATATAAAAAAGATGTTTTATCTACTGAAAAAAGAGTTTATAAAGAATTAACTGGTAAAACAAGTAGAATAAGGAATTTTGATGGAGTTTTTAAAAATAGGGATGAAAGAATCTTAATAGAAGTATTTAAATCTGTTAAAAAACCTTTAATTTCCCAATTATCTGCTTTAGATTTAAAAAATCTTGGTGTAGATAATGAACATGACTTGAAACTTTTTGATGGATTGTTTAAATTAAAAACTGCTTTAATTAATGAAAAAAATAAAGATTTAAAGCATTATGAAAAAACTACACTTTTAGATGTATTTTACAAGCTATTAAATTTAATTGGATATTTAAACACGGATTTTGTTGAAAATGATGCCAATCATGAGAAGCTATTTAATTTATCCATACTTGGAAATATTATTTACAAAATTGAGGATGTTCTCTCTAGAAATAGTATTGATACAATGTTTTGGTATTTGTATCATAATTTAGCAAATTATGATTCTAAAAAAATTGATAATGGTGATGAAGTTCAAATAATGAATATTCATAAATCTAAGGGTTTAGAATTTCCAGTTGTTATTGTATATGGGCTTCAAAAGGATCTTTTCCCAGTTAAATTTAAAGATGAAGAGTTTGAATTAAAAGGTTCATTTGGTGTGCCACGTTTCCCTGTTCCTTATAAATTTTATGGATATAATAAAGATTCAGACTACACAGTAAAGGAAAGAAATCATTATCTTGATGAGAGAAGGATTCTTTATGTGGCAATGACTCGTGCAGAGGATATTTTAATTTTTTCTGGTCGTGAAAATAGAAAAGGGGAACTTCCTCAAATTGAGGGGATAGATTTTTATAATGCTCCAACAATTAATGATGATTATTTAATTATTCCTTATACACAATCAAAAACAAAAAAGGAAGTAATTAATGATGAAATTTTAGAGCTAAGCTTTACTTCAATGAAAAACTATGGTATATGCCCATTTAAATATCAACTTAAATTTGTATTTGGATTTAAAGAATCTGATAGTATATATATTAATAAAGGAAAAATTACACATACTTTACTTGATAAAGTCCATAAAGCAGAGATAAGTGGTAAAAGTTCTCAAAAAGTAATTGAAAATATAGCAGAAAATATTAAAACAAGACATAAAAAAGAATTTGCTAATGTTAAAGAGTATTATGATTCTCTTTTTAAAGATTTAATTATTTTAGAAAGTGAACTTGAATTTGTAATTGAAATAGATGAGAAAAGTAAAAAATATACTATTACTGGTCAAATAGATTTAATCTATGAGCGAAATGGTAAAGTTGGAATTATGGATTTTAAAACAACATCTAAATCCCTTGAAAAAAATGATAAAAAGCAACTTTACATATATTTACTTGCAATTAGGCAAATACCAGAATACAATCAGAGGTATGGTGAAAAAATAGAAGAATTAGCTATTTATTTGGTTAATTCTCATAAAGTTCATTATTATGATATTAATGAAGAGTTTATTAAGGAATACACCTTAGAAATTGATGAAATCGCCAATAATATTAAAAATAAGAAGTTTGAAAGAAATAGAGGAAAACATTGTGAAAAATGTAATTTTAATTTTATATGCGAAAATGAGGTTAAAGCAGTTACTGAAACTGTTAATAACAATTTAATTGAAAATACAGATGGAAATAATGAGAGTAATGGTGATTCAATTGAAAATACAAATATTATTACTGATAATTTAGTTGAAAACAATAATACTGTTGATAATGATTTAATTGAAGATAGTTATATTGATGTGGATGTTTCTGTTAATGATTGTTTAGATAATCCTTTTAAAGATATTGATGTAAATGATATAAGCTCTAAAATATTCAATGCAGTTGATATATACTATTGGTATACTAAAGAGAGTTTATTTGAGAAAATTGGAAACATATTTGGCTTTGAAAAGATAAATGATAATGTTTTTAAATTTTTAGATGAAATATTCAATGAATTAATAGCTAAAAATAAAATAATTATTGAAAATGGTAAAATTAAAACTAATTCCCTTAAAAAATATGATACTGAGATTAATCATTTAAAAAATAAGTATGATGGAAAAGAAATAGCTATTAGTAACTTAATTAAACAACAGTTTCCAGAAAACCCGAGAAATACTAAATTAACCAATGAAATTAAGAAATTAAATAAAAATTTTAATGAAAAAATCGTTTCTGCTTTAAATATTATTGATAATAGTGAAGGAAACACTGAAAGAGTAGTTAATAATATTAAAAATCAAATAAAAGATATTGAAGATGAAATTAACAAATTAAATAAATTTAATGATAATTTAAATGATTTAAAAAAATATGATATGTATAAAAACAGTATTGATAGTTTAAAAATAGATTTTTCATCTAAAGAATCTTTTACTCGTAATTTAATAAAAGAATATTTCTTAGAAAATGAAAATAAAGATGATGAAAATAAAAATAAATTATATGATAATTTAATAAACCATCTTGATGATTTAAATCAAAAATTCAATGAAAAAATAGCTATTGGATTAAATATTATTAATGATTCAATTATTTATTCAAATGATATTGTTAATGATATTAAAAATAAAATAAATATTTTTAAAAGTTATATTAATGAAATTAATGAATTTACAAATAAAATTTATATCATTAATAGATTTAAAGAATATAAAGAAATTATTAATGATTTAAAAGTGAAATATCTCAAACAAGAAGAAATAGCTAAAAAATTAATTAAAGAACGATTTCCACCACCACAAATTACATACAGCAGATTTTTGGATCAAATTAATCAATCAAAAACATTTTTTTGTAATAATGAAGAAATTGCATTAAATTTGATTAAAATAGCTATTTACAGCGAAAAATCGGAAAATCAAATTAAAAATACAATAAATAGTTTAACTTTGGCTTTTAATCAAATTGAAGATTTGGTAATTGAAATTACGATTAATGAAAATAATTATAATGATGATGAAGTGGATACAATGTTAATTGATATGCAACGACTTATTGATTCAGTTAAAGATTATAAATAATTCAAATGTATAATTTTATTTAGATTTTAAGATTTTTGAATATTTTTATGATTTATTTTTGTTTGTTTTTCTTTTTTATTTTTTGGGTCATTTTTTTTGGACTGGTTTATTTTTTTGTTTTTGTTTTTTTGGGTCATTTTTTTGGACTGGTTTATTTTTTTGTTTTTGTTTTTTTGGGTCATTTTTTTGGACTGGTTTAAATAAATATATTTAAATAGGAATTAAGATATAACTATATACTATTTGAATAATAAGAAATAGGTGAAATTATGGTAGCAATCCCATTGGGAATTCCTGAAGATATAAACAAATATTTTTATAATCGTGAAAAAGAATTAATTCAATTAAAATCATTAGTTGAGAATTTAAAACATAATGTGGCTAATCATATTCTTTTAACTGGATTTAGAGGTGTTGGAAAATCATTTTTATTAAAAAAATTTATTACAACCATTCCCGAGGATATTTTAGTTTGTGCTATTGATATATCTAAGATTTATGCAATAGAAAAGTCTAAATTGACTGAAGAAGAAATATTGTATAAATTATTATATCAAATGAATGAAGCAGTGAAAAAACAAGGTAATGGATATAAAAAAATAACTCAATCTATTTCTAACTTACTTAATAAACTAAAAGTTCATAATTATGATTTTAAGGATATAGAATCATTATTTTCAATTCCAATTCCTAATTTTAATCTTAATTATCAAAAATTAAGTGAATTAGTAATGGAATTTCCTCAAAAAATAGTTGATGCATCTAATGGAAAAATTAAAGGGTTTGTAATAATAATCGATGAATTTCAACTTATAAGTGAATTAGAATCTCCTGATAGTTTTTTATGGCTTATTCGAAGTTTTACTCAAGAACAAGATAATGTTTCTTATGTTTTTACAGGGTCAACATCTACCAGCAGTGAAATGGTTGAAAAATTAAATGGTATAACTGGTGCATTTGGTCAAAGAATGTTTCAATTAGATATTCGCCCGTTTTCTCAAGATTTAACTTATAATTATTTAAATGATAAAATTTCTGAGATTAAATTCCATAAGAATGGATTAGAACGATTTTATAAATGTACACGAGGATATCCTGCATATATTAATAGTTTTTGTAACTTATTGTCTTCTGATAAAATATATGATGAAAAATTAATTATAGAAGAATTTTACATTAAATTTGATCAAATAGCTATTAAATGGGTTTTTATATGGTCATCTCTTTCAAAAGAAGAAAAAGAAATAATTATAGCTATAAATGAAAGTAAATCAATTAAATTAAAGGATTTAACTGAAAAAGTTAGTTTTTCAAAGGGAACATTAATAAAATTTTTAAATAAACTTAAAAATAAAGGGATTGTTTCCCATATAAATACTGATTACTTGATAGAGGATTATATGTTGTCTACTTGGTTAAATCATCAAAAAAAAGAAAATGATTACTATCCTCTCTGATACTTTATGATTTTTTATTATTTTTTTATATTAATTAAAATATCAAAATGACCAAAACAGTTATATATTATAAAAATTAAAAGAATATTTATAATATGAAAATAAGAATTATTTTATAATTTAATAGTTTTTAATTATAAAAATTATTATATTTGCTATGAGTTGTATTAACAATGAGTTTTAATATAAATAATATTAAACATATAAATATATTATGGACATATATTTAATATATAAATACGAATAATATGAATACGAATAATAGTGAATTACAGAATATAAATTAAATAAAGAAAAACATCAATAAATAATGATAAATAGGGGTTTTGGAAAATGTCAAATAATAATAGTTCTGGGGGATGCTGTTTAATAATTATAATTATTGTTATTGTTTGTGTTTTAACTGCATTAGGTCCTTTAGTGTGGATTTTAGCTATTTTGGCAGCGATAATAATAGCTATTGTTTATTTTGTGAGAAAAAATGCTAAAAAAGAAAAAACCAATCCAATTATTATAAATAAACCAAATTATAAAAATAATCAAGATGTTAATAATAAAATCAAAATTTGCCACAAATGTCATAAACAGATTCCAAATCATGCTAAAATATGTCCTTTCTGTGGTATAAAACAATATATTGAAAAAACAAAACCAATAATCAATTTAATACCCTCAAAAAAAGTTACATATAATAATTCACCATCTACTAATTCACCATCTAATAATGTTGATATTAATAATCAGAATAGTAATAACTATGAGCATTTAAATGGTTTTAATAACACAAATTCTAAAAATAATAAGTTTAATAATTCTAAAATACAAAGTTCTTATAATTCCATAGATACTTTTGAAATAGATACTAAATTTTGTCAATATTGTGGTAAAAAAATTTCAAGATCAGCTATCAATTGCCCATTTTGTGGAAAAAAAGTTTTTAATAAAATCCGATCAAATGTTATGGATTCTAAAAATGTAAGTACTAATGAGAGTAATAATGATAATAATAGAAATAATCTAAAAAAACCATTATATTTTGAGTATATATCTCAGATAGATAAATTAAGATATGATTTTAAAAATGAAGTGAACGAAGCATATGAATTAGTGGAAAAATATTTTCCAGCCCCTCAGATTACTAATACTCGATTTAAAGCCACGATAGATAGTTCCAATGAACATTTTCAAAGTCTTGCAGACTCAGCATTAAAAATAATTGAAGTAAGTTCAACAGAAAATGAAAAAGTAAAAAATGAAATTAAAAATAGAATTAATGCTTTAAATTTGCTTGTGGAAAAAATGGATGAATTAACTGTTGAATTGGCTATAAATTTTAATAATTGTAATGAAAAATCTAATAAAAATGATGTAGAATATGTATTAAATGATATAATGGATCTTATTTCTTCTGTAAAAAACTATAAATGACAATATTATTTTTAAATCAATACAAATTGGGTTTTGAATTTTATTTATAATTTAAACTTATTATATTAAATTAAATTTAAAATTGGAGATTATGGTGATATTTATTAATGAAAACAATAATTTAAACGAAAGAAAATTTTGTACTAACTGTGGAGAAAGAATAGATAATGATTATATTTTTTGCATAGAATGTGGAGAAAGAATTGAAAATTATTTTGATTTACAAGAAAAAAATAAAACTAAATTTTCAAAAAATACTCAAAAAAAGAGTATTAGTACAAAAAAAGTAAATCAAGCTGAAATTGGGGAAAAAATCAATTACAATAAATATATTATTGTTATTATCTGTGGAATAATAGCTATTTTGATTTTAAGTTTATTTTTTATTAATGTGGGTGAAAATTCAAAGGTAATATCAAATAATAACATTGTTAACGATGTAAATGTGGATTTTTTTAAATCAGATACATCTGCTAAAGATTCATATAACAATAGTAGTTATACGAGTTATAGTTGGACAGTTAATGCATATTCCAATGTAGGTAACTCCTTAAAAGATTATATAATCAGATGTAAATTTTATGATGTCGAAGGACAGTTAATTGATACTTCTGACACGGATTTTAATTATTATGATTCTGATATGTTTAATGGAAAAATAGATATAGGTTATTTATATAGTGAAGGAAAAGAGTATGATATAGATAAATTAATTGTTGAAGTAAAAAATAAAAATGGGAAAATTGTTCAGACTATTAATCAAAAAGTAGAAACTTCTTTGCAATAAAGTTTATTTTATTAGTTATAATCTAAAAAAATTAAATCAAAAGATTTTTAAAGAATTAAAATCTAAATAATTATATTTTTAAAAGTATTTTTTGATATTTACCAGAATCATTATAAAAATGGAATATAAATAATTTTTTTATTGGATAAAAATTTAATTAAAATAAATAAGGTAATAACATGGCAGAATTTTCATTGGATCTTGAAAATATTGAAAACGAAGTTAAAGCGACAATAAAAAATGAAGAAGAAAAAAATTCACAAAATGTTGAAATTCAGAAAAAAGCTGATGAAAATGCAATAGCTATTTTTGAAGCAGATTTAAATAATCCTTCTGTGAGACAAAAATTTTTAAAACCTTTAGATGAGTTTGGACTTTCTACAATCCAAAGGTCTCAAAATAGAAATAATCTATTATCCACACGTTTTGTTGATTTGTCTAAAAGTGGGGATGATGCAGGGGAAATTGGAGAAAAATTGTCTGAATTGGATATACAAATAAAAGATTTAGATCCAAGTGCTCTTGATTTTGCTAAAACTGGATTTTTAGGTGGTATTTTTAATCCAATTCGTAGATACTTTAAACGATATGAAAAAGCAGAAACAGCTATTTCAAATATAATAAAATCTCTTGAATTAGGCAGTAAAATGTTACATAATGACAATACGACTTTAATGGCTGAAGAATCCCATTTAAGAGATTTAACTAACAAACTTATAAAAGATATAGAACTTGGTAAAATGATGGATGCTTCAATTGAAGCACAAATTAAAAAAGCAGAGCTTGATGAAGTTGATCCTGCTAAAATTACCTTTGTTCGTGAGGAAATTCTTTTTCCACTAAGACAAAGAGTTATGGATATTCAAAACATGATTGTAGTTAATCAACAAAGTATAATTTCTTTAAATGTAATTTGTAGGAATAATAAAGAACTTATTCGTGGTGTTGATCGTGCTAAAAATGTTACAATAACCGCTCTTAGAACTGGAGTAATGGTTGCAAGCGCATTATATAATCAAAAGATAGTTATGAAGAAAATTCAAACACTTAATGAAAATACAGAAAATATAATTGCTTCTACATCTAATATGCTTCGTGATCAAGGAAGTGAGATTCAAAGGCAAAGTATGGAGACTATGATTGATCCAGAAGTCCTTAAAACATCTTTTGCTAATGCACTATCTGCTTTAGAAGATATTAGTAAATATAAACAAGAAGCTCTTCCTAAAATGCAACAATCTATTGATTTATTTTATGAATTGGCTCAAGAAGGTCAAAAAGCTGTTGACAAAATAGAAACTGCTGATTCAACTCTTCTTAATTAATACTTTTATATTTTTATTCTTTTTTTTTATTCTTTTTTTTTTATTCTTTTTTTAATTTTTTCTTTATTTCTATTTTATTTTCTATATAATACTTTTTTTCATTAATGTTTATAATTTCTATTAGTAATAATGATATTAGTAGCAATAAAATAATTAATTTTAAAAATTTTATTTGTTTTTATTTTAATAATAAAATATCTATTAATTTTATAAATTTTGATTTAAATCATAATAATTAAATACTAAAATAAAAAAATATTATATATAATATACCCTACTTTTTGATTAATAAAATTAAAATTAAATTTTAAATTATAAATAAATTAAATTATCAATTAAATTTAAATTGAATTTAATATTTGAATTAAAATTAAATATAAATTAAGAATAATTAATAAACTAATGATTTAATTAATAAACTGATCTATTAAATATATGTTCTTGTGTGATTAAATGGTAAAAGTAGCAATAATCCCACCAAATTCAATGATTTTAAGTGATTTGATTGAAAGAAAAGGTCATGAACCTTTGGCTTTACAGAAAGCAGTTAGGAAAAAAGTAATTGATCCTGAAATTGATTCTCCTCCAATGAATATAACCGAAGAAGACCCTATAAAAGGGCTTAAATATGCAGCTATTGAAGTTCCTTCTGGGGTTCGTGGTAGAATGGCTATTATAGGTCCACTTCTTGAAGAAGCAGAAGCAGCTATTATCATTGATGATGCCCCATTTGGTTTTGGATGTATTGGCTGTGCACGGACTAATGAACTTACTACATTTACTCTTAGAAAACGAGGACTTCCAACACTTGAATTAAAGTATCCTAAAACTCGTGATGAAACTGTGGATATGGTAAACAAGATAAATACATTTTTAGATTCTCTTAACACATCTTCAAAAGAATCTAATACTGAAAATGATTTGGATGTTGAAAAATCAAATACTCAAAATATGGGGGAAAATTAAATGGTTAAAATAGCTTTAGTTTCTTGTGGAACAGAATACAGTGGAATTCAAAGGGAAATTGAAAAGGCAGCAAACACTTTTGGTGGAGAAATTGTCATTCCTGAAATTGATTTAGATTATATAAATGAATCTTATGAGAAATTTGGTTTTAATGCTCAATCTTCAAGTTTACGGCTAATGGTTGCAAGGGCAATGAGTATTGTTGAAGGACGGACTAAGGCAGATGCAGTTTTTATTGCTACTTGTTTTAGATGTGCTGAAGGAGCATTAATTCGTAATGAGGTTCGTCGTTTTATTCAAAATAATACTAATATTCCTGTTGTAACTTATTCTTTTACTGAGAGAACAAAAGCTGATGAGCTATTTATTAGAATGGAAGCTCTTACAACAACTGTTGCAAGAAAAAGTATTCTTGCTCGTGAAAAACAAGAAGGTCTTACTCTTGGTATAGATTCAGGTTCTACAACAACAAAAGTTGTTTTAATGGAAAATAACAAGGTTATCGGAACTGGATGGACTGCAACTAAAGATATTATGGGTTCTGTTGATATTGGTGCTAAAGAAGCATTCGAAGGCACTGGATACACAATGAAAGATGTCGATGGTATTGGAACAACTGGTTATGGTCGTTTAACAATAGGTAGGGAACTTAAAGCAGAACTTATTCAAGAAGAATTGTCTGTCAATGCAAAAGGTGCAGTATATTTAGCTAATAAGCAAAAAGGAGAAGCTACAGTTTTGGATATTGGTGGAATGGATAATAAGGTTATCACAGTCAATAATGGAATACCTGATAATTTTACAATGGGTGGAATCTGTGCAGGTGCCTCTGGTAGATTTTTAGATATGACTTCTCGTAGATTGGACGTTGATATTAGTGAATTAGGTCCACTTGCAGTTAAAGGGGATTATAAGAAAGCATTACTCAATAGCTATTGTATTGTATTCGGTATTCAAGATTTGGTTACAACTCTTGCTGCTGGAGGCACAAAAGAAGATGTTGCTGCTGCTGCATGTCATTCTGTTGCAGAACAGGTTTATGAACAACAATTACAAGAAATTGATATAAGAGAGCCACTTATTCAAGTTGGAGGAACATCACTTATTTCTGGTCTTATTAAAGCAGTAAGTGAAACTCTTGGAGGAATTGATGTTATAGTTCCAGAATACTCTCAATTTATTGGTGCAGTGGGATCTGCATTACTTGTTTCTGGAATGGGTAAAAGGCAAGAGAGTAAATAGCTATTAGTTTATTTTATGGTTATGATATTATATAATACTCCTTAAATAATAAATTAAGTGATAAAAATGTTAGTAGAGGGTCCTGATAGAGAAGGTGCAGCTGTTTATGAAATGATTATTAAATCTATATTTCAAGATCTTCAGTTATCTCCGTCTGTTAAGGATATGAAAGTTTATGTGGATCCAAATGAAGTTCTATTTATAATAGCTATTAAATTAGATAAATTACCAAAAGATATGTTTTTAAGTGATTTAGCTACGGTTAAATATGATAAACCAAATAATAGAACACTTATTGGGATAAAAGATGAGAATTACCTTCCAGATATTTTAAAACGATTATGGTTAGAATTTGGAAGAGAAAATGTTGCTCAACCTAATAGATATTTAATCTCACTTGTTGGGGAAATAAAAGGTTTAAATCAGTTGAATATTGTAAATGCTAAAACAAATATTCAAAAAAAAGTTTATGATGCAATATTTAGAATAATGCCTGAAGGTTTTAGGATTGTTAGAGATTTAAGTCAAGGTGATGTAGTAGCTATTGTTTCAACTGATGAATTAATTAAAGATAGTTGGTTAGATAAAGGACAATCTTTTGTTGATGAGTTAAATGTTTTATAATTATTTTTATTATTTAATTTAATTTATAACTTTTTTTTGTTTTTATTCTTTGTTTTTATTTGTTTTATTTTTTCCTTATGTTTTTCTATTCTATTTTTTTATCATGTTTTTTTTAATAAAATTATTTTAACAAAAAATTTTTATATTATGAAAAATAAATATTATAATTTATAATTACTACTAATTTAAGTATATTTTTTATTCATTTTATATTTTTTATTCATTTTATTATCTTTCTTATTCAATTAACTAAATTTATTATTCAGAATATGATTTTCATTCATTATTGGGGGATTTTATGAAAGAATTAAAAGGATCAAGATTTGCTCATGTAACTAAAGCACATCCATGTTTTAATGAAAAAATGCATGATAAAGTTGGAAGGGTTCATGTTCCAATAGCTCCAAAATGCAATATTTATTGTAATTTTTGCACACGAGATATTAATTCTGATGAAAATCGTCCAGGTGTTGCAAGTTGTGTAATGAACTTAGATTCTGCTTTAGAACATGTTCAAAATGTCACAGAAGAAGGTCCAATTTCAGTCGTTGGTGTTGCAGGTCCTGGAGACTCTTTAGCCAATCCAGATACAATTGAATTTTTTAAAAGATTATCTAAAGAAAATCCAGATTTAATCAAATGTATGAGTACTAATGGATTGCTACTTCCAGATTTAGCAGAAGAAATAGCTAAAGCAGGTGTAAATACTGTTACAGTCACAGTCAATGCAATAGATCCAGAAATAGCTGAAAAAATTTATACTTTTGTTAAATATGATGGAAATGTTATTAAAGGTCGTAAAGGTGTTGAACTTTTAATTAAAAATCAATTAGATGGTATTCAAAAGCTTTCTGATCTTGGAGTTATTATAAAAGTAAATAGTGTCCTAATTCCAGGTATTAATGATGAACATATCGTTGATATTGCTCGTGAAGTTAAAGAAAGAGGGGCTTCTCTTATGAATGTTTTACCACTTATTCCTTTAAATAAGATGAAAGATATTCCAAAACCAAGTTGTGCAGAAATAGAAAAAGTTAGAGCAGATGTTGAAGAAATAATTCCAGTTTTCAGAGCATGCACTCAATGCCGTGCTGATGCTTATGGAATTCCAGGTAAACATCACGAAGATCATCATTTAGGTATGACTCCTGCAAGTCATTATTAAAATATGAATATTTTTATTTTTTATTTTTATTTTTTATTTTTTATTTTTTATAATGCTTCAATTAAAAACTTAAAAATATTTAAATAGTAAATAGTATATATTGTTGTATGTAAATATTTAATTTTGTTTCATACGAACAATAATTTTCTCTTGATTTAGAGATTTAATTTGTTATTTATTTTATTGGATATTTAATTTGTTATTTATTTATTTATTTATTTTATTGAATATTTAAATTGTTAATTTTGATTTAATAATTTTAAATTTTATTTAAAGTATTATTATGGAGTGATTTTATGTTTATAGCAAATTTAGCAGGAATATTTTTATATAAAGATTTACCTCAAAATTATTATAGGTTTGTTCAATTTAAAGCAACTATTGAAAAAAGAAAAGAAATTAAACCTGATGATGAAATAGCAGTATTAGATATTGTAGGTGTTCCTGAAACGCACCATATTCTTTTTTTAGATCAGTATAAAGATATTGAAGAGGTTAAAGAAGAATTAAAAGAAGCAGAAGCGAAAGTTAATTATACTACTTTAAAAATTATTAAAAGTCATCTTAAATAGTTTTTTTTTAGTTTTTTTTTTTAGTTTAATGTTTAATAGTTTTGATAATAGTAGTAATAGTAATATTAATATTAATGGTAATAGTAATAGTAATAATAATAATAGTAATAATAATAGTAATAATAATAATAATAATAATAATAATAATTTTTGATCAAACTTTTTTCATGAAAAGTTTAAGTTATAATTTTTTGTGGTAAATATTATGGGAG
>JAISIT010000141.1 GCA_031261915.1 Candidatus Methanoflexus mossambicus | reverse complement strand
ATTTAGGAGTAAATGAAAATATACAGAATGCTTTAAATGATTTTGATTCAAGATCAACAAGCAATGACATTAATCTTGCAGAAGGCGAATACAATAAATCTGGAGAAAATTATAATATTACAATTGATAAAAATGTTACAATTACTGGTCAAGGTTCTGGTGCAATAATAAAAGGAGACGGAACAAAACGCCTTTTCACAATAGCTTCTGGTTTAAATGTTAATTTTATAAACATACAATTTTTAAATGGTGCATCAGATAATGGTGGAGCTATTTACAACAATGGTAACAATATCACTATTCTAAATTCTAGTTTTAATAATAATACTGCCAATTATGATGGTGGTGCTATTTATAGTCAAGGTGATGGTGAAGTTAATATTTTTAATTCTAGTTTTAATGGCAATAATGCAACTAGTGGTGGTGGAGCTATTTATAATAATGGTAGTGGCTTTAATGTAGATACTTCTAATTTTACTCGTAATTCTCTAGGGATGACAGGTAATGGTGGTGCTATTTATTCTAGTGGGACTCTTATTGTAAATAATTCTGAATTTAATAGTAATGGCAATACTGGAAGTAAGGGTGGTGCTATTTATTCTGATAGTGATAATATGAAAGTTTTTTATTCTAATTTTACTGGTAATATTGGAAATTCTGGTGGAGCTATTTCTAATAATGGTGCTAATTTTAGTATTACTTACTCTAATTTTACTGCTAATAATGTTTTAAATGGTGTTATTTATAATAATGGTAATTATTTTGTTTTAAATCATTCTATTTTTGCTGATAATATAGGTGCTAATGCTGGGACTGGTATTATTTATAATTATGGTCATGATTTTCTTTTGACTTATTCTCTTTTTGATAATAATTCTGTAGGTGCTGGTGGAGTTATTTTTAATGCTAATGGTAATAATTTTAGTGTAGTTGGTTCTAATTTTACATCTAACACTGCTACTAATTCTGCTGGAGCTATTTATAATCTAAGAGGTAATAATTTCTACATTGCACACTCTATTTTTACAGATAATACTAATGAATATAGTTCTTCTTCTGATTCTGCACAGTATCAAGGTGGTGCTATTTGTAATAATGACGGTAATAATTTTACTGTGACTTATTCTAACTTTACTCTCAATAGTGCAAAATATGGTGGAGCTATTTATAATGTGGGTGATAATATGAGTATTAGTGGTTCTAATTTTAATAATAACTCTGTAAATGATGATGGTGGAGCTATTTATAATAATAATGGTAGTTTTAGTGTTTGTGGTTCTAGTTTTGTGAGTAATTCTGCTGTTAATTCTGCAGGTGGTGCTATTTTTGATTTTAGGGGTAGTTTTAGTGTTTATGGTTCTAGTTTTGTGAGTAATTCTGCTGTCATTGGTGGTGCTATTCGTATTCTTGATTCTAATAATGATAATATAAATTATAATCGATTTGTGAATAATTTTGCTAGTAATAGTGATAATGCTATTAGTATTGCTTCTAGTCCTAATGTTAATCTTAGTAGTAATTGGTTTGGTTCAAATAATATTGATGGAGTTGGTGGTAATGGTTATATTTTAGATGATTATTTTGTATTACTTCTTAATTATTCTCCTAATGGTAATAACACTAAAGTTAATAGCTCTATTACTAAATCTAAAGGTGATTATATTTTATCTTTTTATTTGGCTTTAAATACAAGTAATTCAACACATATCTTTAATGATACTGCTTATTTACTTCCTGAATTTAATAAGACTATTATTATATCTAATGGAACAAATAATACTAATTATACTTCTAATAAAAGTGGATTTTCAAGTGAAGCTCTTCCACTTCACTATAATAATAAAAAAATAGCTATTCGTGCTTTAGTTGATAATGAAGATATTGAACTTATGCTTTTACTTAATAAACCAGATTACATTAATGGAATTTATGTTAATAGCTCATGGACTGATATTAATGGTGATGGATCCTCTTGGGATAGTCCTTTTGTTAATTTGAACTCTGCTCTTGATGCAATTATTAAATATGGTTTAAATGTCACTAATTGTAATTTTACTATTCATATTGCTGGTGGTGGCATTGGTGGAGCTAGGGATTATATTGGTGATGGTATTAATGTTAATTTGTGGTTAAAAAGTGCATACAATAATTTAACTATTCGTGGAGAATATGGTTATGCTATATTCAACGGTGAAAGTCAATCTCGTATATTCAATATTACAGGATCTAATATAAGCTTAGAAAATATTGTATTTAAAAATGGTAAAGATGGTAATGGTTGTGCTATTTATAATGAGGGCAAAAATAATAAAATTATGTATTCTAATTTTACTGATAATCTTGCTAATTATGGTGGTGCTATTTATAATATAGGTTATAATTTTAGTATTAGTGGTTCTAATTTTAATAATAATTCTGCAAATAATAATGGTGGTGCTATTGAGAATTCTGGGAATATGTTTAGTGTTTTGAATTCTTCTTTTGTTTCTAATCGGGCTGGTGGTTATGGTGGTGCTATTTTTAATAATGGTCATAATATTAGTGTTAGTGGTTCTAATTTTGCTAATAATTATATTTCTGTTTCTGGTGATGTTTATGGTTCTGTTTTTGGTGGAGCTATTTATAATGATGGTGATAATATGAATATTAGTGGTTCTAATTTTACTAATAATTCTATTTCTGTTTTTGGTTTTGTTTTTGGGGATGGTTCTTTTTATGGTTCTGTTTTTGGTGGTGTTATTTATAATTCTGGTGCTAATATGAGTATTAGTGGTTCTAGTTTTATTAATAATTCTATTTCTGTTTCTGGTGATGGTTCTGGTGATGTTTTTGGTGGTGCTATTTATAATGATGGTGATAATATGAATATTAGTGGTTCTAATTTTACTAATAATTCTATTTCTGTTTCTGATTCTGTTCATAACTATGGTTCTGTTTTTGGTGGTGCTATTTATAATGATGGTGATAATATGAATATTAGTAGTTCTAATTTTACTAATAATTATATTTCTGTTTCTGATTCTGTTTTTGGTTCTGGTTCTGTTTTTGGTGGTGTTATTTATAATAGTGGTGCTAATATGAGTGTTAGTGGTTCTAATTTTACTAATAATTATATTTCTGTTTTTGGTCCTGTTTTTGAGGATCCTTATGGTTCTGGTTCTGTTTGTGGTGGTGCTATTTATAATATGGGTGATAATATGAGTGTTAGTGGTTCTAGTTTTATTAATAATTCTATTTCTGTTTCTGGTGATGTTTTTGGGAATTTTGATGGTTCTGGTTCTGTTTTTGGTGGTGCTATTTATAATGATGGTGATAATATGAGTGTTAGTGGTTCTAATTTTGCTAATAATTCTATTTCTGTTTTTGGTTATGTTTATAGTTTTGGTTTTGTTTTTGGTGGTGCTATTTATAATAGTGGTGATAATATGAGTGTTAGTGGTTCTAATTTTACATATAATTCTGTAGATGGTGGTGGTGGTGCTATTTATAATTATAATGGTGTTAATATGGGTGTTAGTGGTTCTATTTTTAATAATAATTCTGTAGATGGTGATGGTGGTGCTATTTATAATAGTGGTGATAATATGAGTGTTAGTGGTTCTATTTTTAATAATAATTCTGCAGATGATTATGGTGGTGCTATTTATAATTATGATGGTGTTAATATGTGTATTAGTGGTTCTATTTTTAATAATAATGCTGCTGATGAGGATGGTGGTGCTATTTATAATGATGGTAATGATATTAGTATAAATTATAATCGTTTTGTGAATAATTCTGCTTCTAATGGTCCAGCTATTTATAGTTATTATTGTTCTAATGTTAATCTTAGTAGTAATTGGTTTGGTTCTAATAATATTAATGGAATGATTGGTGGTTCTGGTTATATTTTAGATGATTATTTTGTTGTTTTACTTAAGTATTTGCCTTCTAATAGCTATTTAACGTCTGTTGATGATGATGTTGGTGTTGGTCTTGGTTCTTATGGGCTTGTTTATTTATTTGCTTTAAATACCAGTAGTAGTAAGAATATATTTAATTCTACTGTTTGTAATTTGCCTGATTTTAATATTGTGCTTGTTTTAAGTAATGGTTCTGTTATTAATCGGTCTATTCATGATGCTTACTATGAAACTACTCCTATGGCTCTTGGTTTTGGAGATAGTATTTCTATTAATGCATTTGTGGATAATGAAGATCTTATGCTTGTTCTTAGTGTTCCTGATTATTCTAATGGGATTTATGTTAACTCATCAGCTTCTCCTGGTGGAGATGGTCATAATTGGAGTTGTGCTTTTACTAATCTTTCTGATGCACTTAAGGCAATTGTTGAATTTGGATTAAATAGTAGTAATTGTAATTTTACTATTCATATCGCAGGTAATGGTCTTGGTGGAGCTATTAATTATAATTGTAGTGGTGTTAATGTTAATTTAACTTTAAATAGCTCATACAATAATTTAACTATTCGTGGAGAGTATGGTTACGGTGTATTTGACGGTGAAAGTAAATATCGTATATTTCATATTACTGGAAATAATATAACATTAGAAAACATTGAATTTAAAAACGGTAAATCTATTAATGGTGGTGCTATTTATTGCAGTGGTAATAATAATAAAATTATAAATTCCAATTTTAATAATAACTCTGCAGATTGGGGTGGTGCTATTTATAATCATGATGGTAGTGGTTTTAGTGTTAGTGGTTCTAATTTTAATAATAATTCTGCAAATAATAGGGGCGGTGGTGCTATTTATAAGTCTGGTGGTAGTGGTTTTAGTATTCATGATTCTAATTTTAATAATAATTCTGCAAATGATGGAAATGGTGGTGCTATTTATAAGTCTGGTGGTAGTGGCTATAGTATTAGTGGTTCTAATTTTAATAATAATTATGCTAGTAATTCTGGTGGTGCTATATATAATAATGGTGGTGATGGTTTTAGGATTAATGGTTCTAATTTTAATAATAATTATGCTAGTAATTCTGGTGGTGCTATTTCTACTTTTGGTGGTGGTAATATTAATATAAATTATAATAGGTTTGTTAATAATTCTGCTAGTAATGGTTCAGCTATTTATGGTTCTTATGCTAATTTTAGTAGTAATTGGTTTGGTTCTAATAATATTACTGGAATGATTAATGGTTCTAATTATATTTTAGATGATTATTTTGTTGTTTTTCTTAAATTTTTACCATCTAATAGCTATTTAACATCATCTGATGATAATATTAATGCTGGTATTGGTTTATATCGGCTTGTTTATTGTTTTGCTTTAAATAATAGTGGTAGTAGTGGTAATGGTGGTAATGGGAATATATTTAATTCTACTGTTTGTAATTTACCTGATTTTAATGTTAGTATTGTTTTAAGTAATGCTTCTCTTATTAACATGTCTATTCATGATTCTTATTATGAAACTGCTCCTATGGCTCTTGATTTTGGGGATAGTGTTTATATTGATGCAGTTGTTGATAATGAGGATATTATGCTTACTCTTAATGTTCCTGATTATTCTAATGGGATTTATGTTAATTCTTCTGCTTCTCCTGGTGGAGATGGTCATAATTGGAGTTGTGCTTTTACTAATCTTTCTGATGCACTTAAGGCAATTGTTAAATTTGGATTAAATAGTAGTAATTGTAATTTTGTTATTCATATTGCTGGTAATGGTCTTGGTGGAGCTATTGATTATATTGGTAATGGTATTAATGTTAATTTGGAGTTAAATGGATTTTATGATAATTTAACTATTCGTGGTGAGTATGGTTTCGCAGTATTCGATGGTGAAAGTCAATATCGTATTTTTACTATCTCTGGATCTAATGTGACTTTAGAAAATATTAAATTCATTAGTGGTAAGAGTAATGGTGATGGTGGAGCTATTGAAAATAATGGTAGTAATCTTAATATTGTGAATTCCATTTTTGTGAATAATTCTGCAGGTTATGGTGGTGCTATTGATAATTATGGGAATAATCTTAATATTCGGAATTCATCTTTTATTAATAATTCTGCAAATCGTGGTGGTGCTATTTGGAGTGGTTCCAGTCTTAATTTAACTGTTATGAATTCTTCTTTTGTTCGTAATTCTGCAATAGCTGGATGGGGTGGTGCTATTATTGTTGGTGAGAATTCTATTGTTTCTAATTCTATTTTTGATTGTAATTTTGCAAATACTTTTGGTGGAGCTATTTATGCTCCTAAAGGAGCTAGTAATTTCCGTGTTGTGAATTCTAAATTTACTAATAACTCTGCTATTCGTGATGGCGGTGTTATTTATAATATGGCTTTTAATTTTAGCATTATTGATTCTATTTTTAATAATAACTCTGCAACTGGAAATGGTGGTGTTATTTATAATGATGGTGGTGCTAATTTTACTGTCTGTAATTCTAGTTTTGTAAATAATCATGCTCCTTGGGGTGGTGCTATTTATATTTCTGATGGTGTTAATTTTAGTGTTTTGAATTCTTCTTTTACTTGCAATAATGCATCTTTAGGTGGTGGTGTTATTTTTAATGATAAAAGTAATAATGTTAATATTACTGATTCTGATTTTATTAATAACTCTGCATGGTATGGTGCGTCTATTTTTAACAATGAAGGGGTTGATTTCACGGTTATGTATTCTAATTTCAATAATAATTCTGTAACTATGTTTGGTGGTGCTATTTATAATATTCAGGGTAGTATTGATTTTAGTATTATCTATTCCAATTTCATTAATAACTCTGCAACTTTTTATGGTGGTGCTATTTATAATGAAGGTGCTGGTTTTAGTGTTATGAATTCTTATTTTGCTTGCAATTTTGCAAATTATGGTGGTGGTGCTATTTATATTCATGATAATAATAATAAAGTTATGAATTCCACATTTAATAATAATTCTGGAAATCGTGGTGCTGCTATTTATAATCATGGGGGTCGTGGTTTTAGTGTGAGTAATTCTAGTTTTATTAATAATTATGGAAATCAGGGTGGTGCTATTTATAATGATAATGGTTGAAATCTTAGTATTGCTGGTTCTAATTTTAATAATAACTCTGCAAGTCGTGGTGGTGTTATTTATAATGTTCATTTTGGTGAAAATCTTAGTATTATTGGTTCTAATTTTAATAATAACTTTGCAACTAATAATGGTGGTGTAATTTATAATATGGGTAATAATCTTAATATTATTGGTTCTAATTTTACTGATAACTTTGCAAATATTGGTAGTGCTATTTATATTTACTACTCTAACTTCAATTTAATTCAAAATATTACTATAATTTCTAATAACTTTGTAAACAATACAAATACCACAATTTTTGCTATTAATACTAATAATATTATAATTAATTACAATCGCATCTATGATATGGATAAAAACCATATAGCAGTCAATATAACCAACATAACTGTTATAAGTAATATTAATTGGAATTTAAATTACAATTGGTGGGGAAACAATACTCCAGATACAAATTTCAAAGGTCTTAATAATTATTTCGTTGTCAATATAAGTAAAAATAATTTAACTCACTATATTTACACGATTCGTTTAAATGGTAGTGATGATGATTCTGGCTTTGAAAATAAACTTCCAAGCTTTAATGGCAATATTTATTTAGATTATGATGATAATAATAATAGTTTGCTATTTGATTCCAATTTTAATGCAAACAATAATCAAGAATTAAATATTAATCAATCACAAATAGCTATTTTCATTGTTGATGGATGGAAAAGCGAATTTAATAATAAAATAGCTATTGATGTTAATAATGTAAGTGGGGCTAAATACGGTGAAATAATTATATTAAATGCTTCCATTGATGTTGAAGATGGGAATAATACTGGAATTGAAGTTATTTTCTACATAAACGGTGAAATAATAGGTTCTAATATAACAGATAATCTGGGTAATGCTTACTATCATTATAAAGTTCCTTTCACTGGAAATTTCATCTATGAAGTGAGTAATAATGATTCTAATCATATTTCAACAAATAGCTCTAAAATTTATGGGGAATTTATCAAATCCAACATTAATATTGTCATTAATTCCAATCCTAACGGTTCTAAATATGGAAATAATATTATTCTCAATACTACAGTTCTTGATGAATTTAATAATTCTTTAAATGGTATTATTGTTAATTTTTATATCAATAATGAATTTATAGGTTCTAATGTTACGGGTTCTAATGGAATAGCTATTTATAATTATCTTGTGGGTTTTGTTGATGATTACAATCTTACTGTAATATTTAATGAAACTAATAATTATAATTCTGATAGTGATTCTACTTTTGGTGAATTTATTAAATCTAACTCAAATATAACTATTAATTCCAATTTTAATGGTTTTAAATATAATGATAGTATTGTTCTTAATGCTACTGTTTTTGATGAATTTGGTAATGCTTTAAATGGTATTATTGTTGATTTTTATATTAATGATGAATTGGTAGGTTCTAATATCACTGATTCTAATGGAATAGCTATTTTTGATTATATTGTAAGTTTTACTGGTGATTATAATCTTACTACATTATTTGTTGGTGATAATAATTATAATGGTGATTGTGTTTCTGTTTTTGGTGAATTTAATAAATGTGAGGGAATTATTAATATTGATAATATTCCTAAAACTGTGGATATAAACAGTAAAATTACAATTAAAGGTAATTTAACTGATAAAGAAGGTAATTTATTAAAAGGCAAACATAATCTTAAGATTAATGTGACTATTGGTAAAAATGCTTATGTTTATGATGTTGAAGTTGTAGATGGTTTATGGAGCTTAAAAATCAATAATTCAAATATTGGAACAACTAATGTAAAAATTATATTAAATGATCCAAACTATGAGGGTAATAAAGAATTTAGATATACTGTTAGTAAAATTAAAACGATTATAACTGTTTCAACACCAATAATAATGGCAGGTAAAAAAACAAATATTGTAATTACTTTAAAAGATGAGAATGGTAAGTTACTTAAAGGTAAAAAGCTTATTGTTAAATCTAAATACCTTAAAAAACCATTCAAAACTACTACAAACAGTAAAGGTCAAATTAATATCCGTGTTTATGCATCTAATATTGGAAAATACACAGGAACTGTTGAATTTGCTGGAGATAATGTTTATCTTAAATCTAAAAAAACAATAACCCAAATAGTCACAGGACTTCCAGATTTAACCTTAAGCAAAATCAAAAGAATCAAATCCTCTAACAATGAGTTAGCTATTTATTCAGTGACAATTAAAAATAGAGGTAAAGGAGATTCTCCTAAGACGCAACTTTACATGCAACATTGGAAATACAATGGATGGAAATCAAAAATAACAAAAGTCAATATCAAAGCTATTGGAGCAGGTAAATCCCTTACTTTCACTGTTAAATTCCTACCAGATCGAGGAAACCATAAAGATTGTAAGTATCAATGGTTTTATATAAATCCACTTAAAAACTTTAAGGAAATTTCTTACAAAAATAATTTAAAGTATTTAAGACCATAAAAGATAGTTTTATGTTATTTTTTTATTTCTTTTTTATTTCTTTTTTATTTCTTTTTTATTTCTTTTTTTATTTCGGGATGTCCAATGCACTTTTCCAAATGTTTATCAAAAAACTCATCATCATCATCTAATGAAATGACTAATATGATCATTTGGAATGAATGTAGAAATGTTAATTCTATGCCAATTGTCTTGATTTTCATTAATTTTTATTAAATTCATGAAAAAATAATTAAAACATTAATATATTCATATATATAAATAAATATTTCATTAGATATAAATATAATGATTTTAAGAGTTTTACCTATAATCACATATATTTAAAAAAATTATTAATACAAAAAATTATTAATACAAAAAAATATAAATATTAACAATATAAATATTAACAATATATTAAATAATAACATATAATACTATAAATAGAAATATTAACTAATATTAACATTTGATTTTTAACAAATAGCTATTAAAACAAAATGGAAGTTATTAAAATGAATGAAAAACCTAAAAAATTACCATTCGGAGTATCAACATTTTCAGAAATGATAGAAGATGATTATATTTATGTTGATAAAACTAAAATAATATATAATCTAATTGAATCTGGAAAAAAGTATTTTTTATCTCGTCCTCGTCGTTTTGGTAAGAGTTTACTTATTAGCACTATGGAAGAGTTGTTTGAAGGGAATAAAAAGCTTTTTGAGAGTTTGTATATTTATGATAAATGGGATTGGAGTCAGAGTTATCCTGTTTTGCATTTAGATATGAGTGGGCTTAGGGTTAAAACTCCTGAAATCTTTGAAAATTCATTAAATAATTTAGTTGATGAGTTAGCTGAGGATTATTCTATTAATTTTATTTATGATGAAGTGAAAGGTAAATTTGGAGAGTTAATTAAGAAAATATCTATTAAAACTAAAAAAAAGGTTGTTATTTTAGTTGATGAGTATGATTTTCCGATTATAGATAATATGAGTAATCTTGATGTTGCAGAAGCCAATAGGGAGACTTTAAGTGAATTTTATCAAGTATTAAAAAATAAGGATAAATATATTAGGTTTATTTTTTTAACTGGGGTGTCTAAATTTGTTAAAACAAGTGTGTTTTCTAAGTTGAATCATTTAGATGATATAAGTATAGATCCAAGATATTCTAGTATTTGTGGATACCGTGAGGAAGATTTAGAGAAACATTTTACATATTACATTAAAAATTTAAGTGAAAGCCAGGGAATTACTTATGATGATGCTATTAAAAGGATAAAAAAGTGTTATGATGGTTATTCATGGGATGGTGAGAACTTTTTATATAATCCGTCTTCTATAATTAGTACTTTAAGTAAAAATAAGTTTGCTAACTATTGGTTTAATACTGGAACTCCTACTTTTTTAATGGATCTTATAAAAAGAGATGCTATAGATTTAGGTGTTTTTATGGGTTCAAATTTATATTTTAAGGATGAATTTCCGACATGGGATTTAAATAATATTAATTTTACTACTGCTCTTTTACAAACAGGATATTTAACTATTAAGAGCAATACTAAAGCTATAACTGGTGAAGAACAATATAATTTAGGTATTCCGAATAAAGAGGTTGAACGTTCATTATTTAATTATCTACTTGCAGCATATACCGATAATACTCCAAGTGAGATGACAAAAATTAGTGATGATTTTTTAAAGTATTTAATAAAAAGTGATGAAGATAATTTGTCAATACTTCTGGACTGTTTAGTTGGAAGTGTTCCTTATCATTCCCACATGACTTATTGGAAGAATTATCAGATTTTCTTTAATGGATTCTTTTCAGGAATGGGCTTAAAGATGATATCCGAGAAAGCAAACTCTCCAGGACGAATAGACTATGTTTTGAAACTTAATGGCTTACATGTTATTGTAGAATTGAAATATAGTCAAAATAAAACATTAAAGAACATGTTTGATGAAGCATGGAGACAAATAGCTAAAAAAAGATACTATCAAGAATATCAAGATAAAAATTTAAAATTTCTAACAATCGCAATACAAGATACAAAAGCAAAAGAAGTCCAATGCCAAATAAAAACCTTAGAAGAACTTAAAAAGATAAAAATATCATAATTACAATATTATAAATAAAAATACTATTAAAAATACTATTAAAAATACTATTAAAATATATGTAATATTAAAATCAACTCATTTGAAACAATAGTTAATTATAATGGATTACTTAAGTAAATTAAATTTTAGGTATTGTAAAGTTGTTGGCTCTTTCAGAATAGTATTACTTTTTTTGGTATTTTTATGTCATTTGCACTGACTCTAGGAATTTTTTTCTGATTTTTTCTTAAAAATTCTTTATTTTTTTGTTTTACGATAGGTTATTTCTTATTTTTTGGAATTTTCTTGATTTTTTAGTTTTTTTCTAATTTTGATAATTTTTTAATCGAAACAGTTATATATGAGTTTTTATATATTATATTATATGTTTTTAAAAGGTTTAAATGAGATAAATAGTATTTTTAAGAGTGTTTAGTCTACTTTAGATGATTTTGTGGGGTCTGATGTTAGTTTTGATAGTGTTTTTAAACGTAATGCTTTTTCAAATAAAGATGTGGATGAGATTGATTATTCGATTCATGTTTTAGGAGATAATTATTTTGAATATAATGATGCTAAAAATAATATAAAGATAGTTTGGGATTTGTTGGATTTTACTGTTAAAACTATTTAAAAACATATTTTTTTCTCATTTACTCCTTCAAATCCCACATATTTATTTTTACAAAAGAGTCAACATCTTTACACAACAAATATTGATTTGATTTCATTGATTTATTATGTAATACAAAATATATTTTTATTTAATTATTTGTAATACTTTTTTTAATTTTAATCGTAATATTTATATATTAATATTTTTAAATATTATTTTATTTTATTTTACTTAAGCGAAGTTAAGTTAAAAAATAAATTTTCTTTATTTTATTTTATATATTAATAATAAATAATAGAATATTAGATAATAGAATATTAGATAATAAAATATTAAATAAATGATGAAATTAATAATCATGTTCAAAAAATTGTAGGATGTAGATATTATTAAAAATTTGAAGTTTATATTTGTATTTTGTCTATTGGTTTTGGCATGTTCAACAGCTATTGGGTCTTTATCTGCTCATGATTCTGGTGTTGAGCATACTCATGGAGATGAGGTAACAACTGAAGATGTTCAAAAGCAAGAATCAGATGCAAGTAATTCTAATAATGCTAAAAAGAATGATGGTAGTAAATCTACTGGAAATAACAAGGGTTCTTCTTCAAGTTCTTCAAGTGGATCATCATCAAGTCAGAATACAGAAAATAATAATGATGGAAAGGATAATGGAAATAGTGTTAATCAAACAGAGAATAATACGGTTAATACAACTAATATAACCAGTAATGATATAGTAGATAATAATAAAAGTTTTTCTTTAAATACAATTTTAATAATTGTAATAATCATTATTGTTATTGTTGCCATAATACTTATTTTATTTAAATCTAAATTATTTAAATAGGTGGAATTTATGCATTTACCTGATGGTATAATACCTTTAAATCAAGCTATTGTTTATTGGATAATTTCATTAATTGCAATTGGAGTTTTCTTTTTTAGATTATCAAAACATCCTGAAGGAAAGCAAAAATGGTTGGTTTTAACAGCTATTTTAACTGCTACAACTATAATTGCTAGTTCTATAACCCTACCTTCTCCTTTTGGAATTCCTATGCATTTTTTCATAATTCCATTAGTAGTCATAATACTTGGGCCTTTTAATGGAACGATTATTTCTTTTTTGGCATTGGTTATCCAAACATTAATTGGATTAGGTGGATTTACAGTTGTTGGAGCTAATGTTTTTGTTATGGGTGTAATTTTACCTTTAATGACTTATGGGTCATATAAATTATTTTATAAATTCAATGAAAACCTTGGAATTGTTTTAGGAACATTTATTGGAATTTTATCTGCTACAATAGCTCAAATTGCAATATTAGTTATTGCAGATGCTTCTAATTTAGAGACTTTAATTTTCACATTAGTGCCATTTTATATGTTTATTGGAATTATAGAGGGATTTATTACAAATATAATAATTTCTTTTATTAAAAATATTAGAAACGATATTTTAACATTAGATAAGATTTAATTTTATTTATTTTTCATTTATTTTTTCATTTATTTTTTCATTTATTTTTTCATTTATTTTTTCATTTATTTTGTTTTATTTTGTTTTATTTTGTTTTATTTTGTTTTATTTTGTTTTATTTTGTTTTATTTTGTTTTATTTTGTTTTATTT
>JAISIT010000137.1 GCA_031261915.1 Candidatus Methanoflexus mossambicus | reverse complement strand
TTATAGTCCTTTTGGAAAAGTATTTAAATAATTAAATTCATATCTTAAATATATATTTTGAGGTATGAATATGTCAGGAAGAGTTCAAAAAAAATTAGTTAAGCACATTAATAGAAAAGAATTAGATAAATGCATTAATAAAAAAGAAAAAGAAGCACAAGTTTTGAGAAAACTTTATTTTATTAGGAGGTTATATAAAGGTAAGAAAATTGAAACTGCTGCTAAAAAATCTGGTATTAGTTTACCTACTGCTCATAAATGGCTTGATCGGTGGAATGAAGAGGGATATGAGGGTTTATTTTCGAAATATTCTAATGGTGGTCGTCCTTCAAAACTTTCTGATGAAGATAAAGAAAAATTAAATAAGATTCTTGAGAACGAAGATTATTTGGATACTAAAAAAGTTGCTAAGATATTAAAAGATGAATTTGATGTTGAATATTGTTTAAGTCAGCAATCGGTTGTTTTAAAATCATTAGGTTTTCATTATAGTAAACCTTATCAATTTTTTTCTAAAAGACCTGATGATTCGGAGGAAATCTTAAAAAAAAACTATCTGATGTGAGTTTGGATGAAAGTATTTTAGTGTTTTTAGATCAAACTGGATACCAAAATCGTTGTAATTCTGGAAAATTATGGTTTAAACCAGAATTAAGAAAAAATATTATCATACGAAACCCTGATAGATTTAAAATTAATGCATTCGGGAGTTTCTCTCCAAATGGTAATAGTATCTTACAGTTCAGAGAAACATCTAAATCATTCGATATCATGACCTTTTTGTGCGAAACACGAAAAGTAAATCTAAACGATGAAAATATTGCATATGAACTAGAATTATTACTAACAAGATATTATAATGCTCAAAAAAATATTGTAAATACTCATAATAGTCTTAAATACTACGATAAAAATATAAAAAACTATTTAATAGAAAATAAGATAGAAGAAATAAAAAATGAAATAAATAACTTAGGAATGCTCTATGAAATATTATTCCAAAGATATTACACAATTTTAATAGAATTAATCACTAAAAATATCACCAAAAAAGAAATATTCGATACAAAAATCTTAAAAAAAGAATATGATAAAAGATCAAGAATACAAAAAGAAATAAAATTAGCAAAAAAATTAATACACGAATTAGACAACAATCAATGGTTAAAAAAATTTAAAAACGAGAAAAAAATCACACTAATATTAGACAATGCACGAATACACAGAGCAATTTTAACAAAAACCATAGTAAAATTCTTAAAAATAGATTTAATATATTTACCAAAATATGCATCAGATTTAAACCCCATTGAAAGAGTATGGTATTCAATAAAAGAAGAACTATCCAAAAACTATGTTGAAAATATCAATTATCTAAAAGACCATTTTGAACTTTATTTCAATAAATTCACGCAATCAGAAACTTTAGCTGGAGAATTCCTATTAAAATTTATTATTTAATAACTTTTTCAAAAACACTATATTTAAATTTTTTGTTTTTTAAAGTAATTTTAAAATTAAAATTTTGGACGGATATTTATTTTTAAATTTATTATAACTCATTAAATTAATAAATAATTTATTTAAATCAATATTTTAAGTTTCCATGTAATGACTTTTAATTTTAAATAATTTTTAAGATATTTTAATTAATTTAATTAATTTAATTAATTTTAATCAATTTTAATTTGTTTCCAATGGCTATTTCATATTTTTTAATTGTTCCAAGTTTTAATTCAATAACATAAAAAGAAACAGCTTTAGGAATATAAAATCTCCAAGGATAAAGAGTTTTTAAGTCAACAACATTAAAATTATCATCTAAAAAGACAATATCAATAGCTACCAACATAAAAAAGCTATGAATTGATGATGGGAATCTTTTAAAAAAAGTATTCATATTGGAATGGTTTAATGTATTTTTAGAAGTTTTTAATCTGTTTTTAGGATTTTTTAATCTATTTTTAGGAATTTTAATTAAAAAACCAAAATCTACTTCTTTTTTAAACATTAATCCTTTAAATCTATCATAAAAACTATTTCCACATTTTACTTTTGAAATAATTTTATTTTTATTCTTTAATACATACATAAGATTCATATTATTATTAAATTTCATATAATCTGTTTTAAATACTCAAAATTTTGAATGTTTTTTTTTTAATATATTTTAAATTTAATCATTATTATTTTAATACTCTTCATTATACTCTTATAAATTAAATTTCATGTATATAAATAGAGATTTATAGTTTTAAAAGTAATATGGATAAAATAATATACAATATTAAAATAATTAATATTGAAAAAAATTTAATTATTACTAGAAAGTCATGAAAAATAATTGGATACTATAAATAATATCACTAATTATAAATATTGGTATAAACAAAATAAAAATGTAGAACTCCTTTAAGTTACTTGAGAAAAAGACATTAATCATCCTTCTATTAGAAGCACGATAATCTTAATAATATAAAAAACTACAAGAAAAAGTAAAATAACAATTTCTAAAGTAAGAATATTATTCATTTTATCAAACCCCCTTGAACTAGCTTAAATACTAGTTAATAGAAGTCAAAAAGCCAAAAAATTTTATTTTGTCTATGTATGACTTTTCACTTCCCTAATTTTTAGTTCAACAACAAATAAAGGAGTCTACATAATAATATTTATTCTTTTAATATAAAAAAGTATTACTTTAATACAAATAGAAAACTTTATATATGAAAAAAATTAATATTTAAGTTGTATATTGTCTATGTATGAAATGGAAGTAAATTATATTTTTACTTCCCTTTTCACTTTTTTTAAATCTTTTTTAATAAATATAAATAACTTTTTAATATGCTACTTTTTAAATATGCTGCTTTTTTAAATTTGAATCTATTCGCTACGATAAGGAAAAACTCCTTTGTATTTATACTCTTGTTTTAACCACTCTTTAAGTATATGTTCATTAATAGCATATTTTCCGTCCTCTTGAATTTCAAGAAAACCGTCGTTAAGTAATTTATTTAATGGTGCACTTAAAGAACTTGATTTTTGATTAAATTTATCCCCAATTTCCTTTCTTTTCAATGGTTTTTCCAAAAGACAGATAATTATTTTCTGCTCTCTTAAAGTTAATCCTCCCCATTTTTGTTTTAACTGATCTGCTAAAAATGGTAAACAATTAATAAACTCATTTTTAACCATTTCTTCAGTTAATAAAGTATCTTTAGTTAAAAGTTTTGCAAAAGTATTTACATAATGAGGTATTCCTTTGGTGCATTTATAAAATCTTTCAAAACCATCATTTGAAAATTTTAAATTAGTTAATCCTTTATTTAAATATGTTTTAACAGTTTCTTTAGAAAAAGGTTCAATTTTAACACTTAAAACTCTTCCTCCAAAAGCTCCTTTTGGTCCAGCTATTTTATCAATGATACTATCATTTGAATTAACAGATCCTGAAAATATGTATGCAACATTTTTTTGATTTTGAATATAACTTCTAAAAAACCATAAAAATGATTTTAAATTTTTCCCTAAATCATTAAGTGCTTGAAATTCATCAATTATAAAAATAACACCTTTAATTTTATCTTTATTTTTATCATATATTTTTTGTGGCAATTCAATTACAAAATCTAATAATTCTTTTGGATTAGTTTCGCTTTCAAGTATAGGAACAGGATATCCAGAAACATCCATGATGTCTGATAATTTAATTTTTTTTGTTTTAATTACTTTTTTAATTTTTTGAGCTATTGGATTTAATTTTTTTTCATTTAATTCAATTATCCATGAATTGAAAAATTGCTCCATTAATCCATTTTTATTTAAATTTCCTATTTGATATGTATAATTCTGTGTTAAATCAACATAAGCGATTAAATACTCTTCTTCAAGTTCTTTTTTAATTTTTTTCAGTAATGCAGTTTTTCCCACACCACGTATCCCTGAAAGTAAAATTGTTGGTGCTGTTCCATATTCTGTGGTTTTTAATAAGCTTTTTATGATTTAAATATCTTCTGTTCTATTATAAAACTGTTCATCAGTTAAATTTCCATCATTTCCCCATGGAATTAGATGCATATTTTATTCTCCTAAACTTTTAATCCTCTAATTATCATAAATTATTTATCATAACTTAATAAGTAAATAAATATAGAGTATTCAATTTTTAAATATGTATTTAATTTTTAAATACAAAACATTAAATTCTTTTTTTAAATATGTTACTTAATATTAAATATATATTCATTATTTAAATACTTATTGGATTATTGAATATCCTCAATACTACTGTAAAATTAACTAATTATTATTTTGGCATGTTTTAAGATTATTAACAGTTAATTATTGATATTTTAGTTGTTCAATCTATCAATCTATCAATCTATCAATCTATTATAATATATTTATTATTTATTTAGAATTTAAATTCTGTTATTTCGGTTTTTAAATTATAATAGTTGAAAATCTTAAATTTTATTATTGGACTTATTGATAATATTTTTTTTAGATATTTAATGTCAAAAACTCCAAACAGTTTATTAATTATTTTATTTTAATTATATTTAAAATTCAATAATGATATAAGAATTATTAATTTTGAAACACAACTAATATTTTAAAAAATATAAAATCTTATTTAAAATACTTTTTAATAATTCTTTTAGATGCATTACCATCATCTTTTGGAGCATATTTTAATTTAAAATTGTGTATTTTGTCTTTAAAATCATCATAAACTTGATTAATATTATTTAAAACATCAAATAATTCTTCAGGAGTTTCAACAATAGGTCCAGGGACAGTTTTATCATAATCAAGATAAAGACCACGAATATCGTTTATGTATTCTTTTTTATCATAAGCATAAAATATCATAGGTCTTTCAAGGACTGTGTAATCAAAAAAAACAGATGAATAATCAGTTATAAGAATATCTGAAAAAATAAATAATTCTGCAATATCTGGATAATCAGAAACATTAAAAATAGTTTCTTTATATTCTAAAGGAATATCTGAATTTAATTTACTTATTAAATGTGAACGAATAAGTAAAATATAATCATCTTTAAATCGTTCATAAAACTCTTTAAATGGAATATTAATATCCATTAAAAATTTATTTTCTATTGAAGTGCTATTTACAGATTCTTTATTATCTCTAAAAGTAGGAGCATATAAAATAATTTTTTTACCATTATTATTAATTTTATATTGAACTTTGATTTTATTAATAGCTATTTCTTTATCGTTTTCATTGAAGAAAATATCATTTCTTGGATAACCTTCTTCAATAATTTTTCCATTATAGTTAAATGCAGATTTAAATTTTTCAGTCGAATATGGATTTTGTGAAATAAGATAATCCCAACCTTTAATAGCATTATTTACTGATTTAAGATAATCTTCTTCTCTACCTAATATTTTATCTAAATCATTTAACATTTTTTTTAATGGAGTTCCATGCCATGTTTGTATAAATTTAATTCCTTTTCGTTTTTTAATATATGCTGGAAAATTTTGGTTATTAATCCAATATTTTGAAGTTGCTAAATAATAATAATATTTTGGAGATAATCTTCTAACTACTTTTGTAGAGATTGGATGATTAAATGAAGTTTTAGTATAAATCCAAATAGCTTCAATGTCTTTTTGTTTAATAAGTTCTTCATATAATGCTCTTGGGGCATCGGAATATTGCCTGGCTAATCCACTTTCAAATATATATCTCTCTTTTAAAGGTAATAATTTACACAATGCATAGTAAATTTTAATTATTGGGTAATAAAATTTAGATTTTCTAAATTTAGAGAATATTTTTTTATAAAACTCTGAAATTTTAATTTTTTCAGACAATGGTCTTTTAAAATCAAAATTAATGGATTCATCATAAACTCTTTTACAATTATTCAAATCTCTATGGGTAATGATATGATTTAAACGATCAAGATATTTTTGAGACATTTTAAATCCATTATTTGAAATATCTATAATTTTAGAAACTAATTCATCTTCATTTACAATAATTTCTCCTGGAAGAACTCTTTCTAAATCTAAATGAGATCCTTTTCTTGTTAAAAATCTTTGTTGATCGAATTGATAATATAAAACAGGTTTTTCTAAGAAAGAAAAGTCATTAGCAACACTAGAATAATCTGTAACTAAGAGTGCACTATTTTTTAGTAAATCTTGAACAACCACTTCTCCTTGATGAAAAATAGATATTGGGAATTTTTTATTATTTTGATTAAATTTCTTGTTTTCAAAAAACTTATTTTTAACAGAATCAATATGTTCTTCTAAGAGATAAGTATATTGTTTCATACTTGGATGCAATCCAAATATAATATCTATTTCATTCTCTATACAATGATTTATCAATTTTTCATTTGAAAGTAGGTTTTTAAATCTTTCAAAATATTCTGATTCTATGAATTTATCAATAGTTTGAAGAAAACCTCTCCATGTAGGAATAATAGCTATTTGTTTTTCAATTTCAGTATCTTTCAAGAAGAGACGGTCAAAACGAGGCAATCCTGTAATTTTGACTTGTTTTTCATTATATTCAAATTCATCAATTACAATCTGCTTTTCCATTTCCCCACTAACACAAAACATATCAGTGTCAAAGACTGATTTTTGATTCAGTGCATAAGAAGTAAGATTTTTCACACCTAAAACTCCATGTTGAAGAAATATTTTTTGTGCTTTAATTTTATTTTTAAATGATTTGGCTTTTAAAGGATAAATACTTTGAACTTGATGTGAAAAAAATAATTTAGTTGCTTTTAAAAGTAATTCAAAATGTTCTTTACTTCTAAAATTAATTATATTTCCCAAGTCCTTAATTTTTTCATAATCTGGAGAATCATAATCAATCACATAATAAACTTCTCTTTCAGGATGGTTTTTTCTTAGATATTCAAAAAATATTTTTCCATTATCTTGGGCACGATATTCTCTTTCACCAACAATCCAAATATCTCTTTTTTTGTCTTGTTTAATATTATTGATATTTTCTATTGCATTATTTTGCACAGCTTCAATATTAAAAGAAATGTTATATCCAGAAATTGTTAAATATGGAGAAATAAAAAAGGTATTTTCATTAGTTTTAACAATAATATCTTTAAAAAAAAGTCTATCTAAATATCTTGTTCTTCCTAATCTTTTTTTTATTGGATCTTTAAGACCTTTAATATATAATTCAATACCTAAGTCATATTTGCCATTTTTAAAATTATTTTTTAAGTTATTTTTTAAGTTATCCATTTTAAAAAAATTAAATTCACTTTTTATCTTAATTTTACCATGATTTTCTGAATTTAAATCATAAACACTATTAAAATAATGTTTTGAAAAATCTTCTCCTTCAAAAAAAACATCGATTTTTTCAATGGGTAAAAATAATGGATTAAAGATACCAAGAATTTTTAAACTGCCTCCAGATTTTTTAACAGATTTTAAATGCCCACGAGTGTTTAATTTAAGTTTTTCAATTTCATCTGAAACATTAATAACCAATTGTTTTCTTAACTTATTTATTATCACTAAATATCCGTTGATGTTTTCAACACGATTATTTTTCACAGAAACGTTTTTAAATCCTGTAAAATTAGCATTTTTGACAATTGTCCTGTCTTTAATATTTTTAATATCTTTAATTTTATTATAATCTTTTTTTTCAATATATGAAAATTTAATAAGATTTTTTCCAATTGAATCTTGATTAAAATACTCATTATCTATAGAAAAAGAATAATATATTCCATCAAAATTAGGATAAATAACTGTTTCTTTATATGCATTTTTTAAAATAACTTTTTCAACAATTTTTGAACTTTTAATAGAAAACCTTATATTAATTTTCTCTTGAAATTCAATTGTTAAGTCCTTTTTAAACTTTTTCATTATTTCACTAGCAACATCATTAAATATAGAAAAAAATATAATTTGAAATTATTTTAATTAAATATATTTATATTTATTTAATTTATCTATTTTAATTTTTTTATTTAATTTTTTTATTTAATTTTTTTATTTAATTTTTTTATTTAATTTTTTTATTTAATTTTTTTATTTAATTTTTTTATTTAATTTTTTTATTTAATTTTTTTAT
>JAISIT010000112.1 GCA_031261915.1 Candidatus Methanoflexus mossambicus | reverse complement strand
TTTACTTTATTTTACTTTATTTTACTTTATTTTACTTTATTTTACTTTATTTTACTTTATTTTACTTTATTTTACTTTATTTTACTTTATTTTACTTTATTTTACTTTATTTTACTTTTGCACATTGTTGGTTTTTATGTTTAATAGGATAAAAGACGATATTGAGATGGCTAAATTAAGAGATCCTGCGGCTCGAAGCACGGCGGAAATATTTTTTTGTTATCCTGGTCTGCATGCTGTATGGGTTCATTTAATAGCTCATAAATTTTGGAATTGGAAGCTATTTTTTTGGGCAAGATTAATATCACACATAAATAGATTTTTTACAGGTATAGAAATTCATCCTGCGGCTCAAATAGGTAAAAGAGTATTTATTGATCATGGAATGGGTGTTGTAATTGGTGAAACTACTTCTATTGGGAATGATGTTTTAATTTATCAAGGTGTTGTTCTTGGTGGAACAAGTTTATATAAAGAAAAAAGACATCCTACAGTAGGAAATGGTGTAGTTATCGGTGCAGGAGCTAAAATTTTTGGTGCAGTTACTTTAGGTGCTGGTTCTAAAGTTGGAGGGGGAGCTGTTGTATTAAAAGATGTCCCTCCAAGAGATACTGTTGTTGGTGTTCCAGGTAAAAATGTAAAAGAAGAAAGAAATTGTATTTTTGATCAAGAAACTCAAAATCTTCCAGATCCAGTTAATGAAGCAATTAAAGATATTCTTTGCAAACAAAAAGAATTAGAAGATGAAATAGAGAAGTTAAAAAAAGATCAATAATTTTTTTTTATATTTTTATTATTTTTTAGGATTATAGATTTTTATTATTTTTATGATTATAAAATATTTATATTAATCAAGTATATTTATATTAATTAAGTATATTTATATTAATATTATTTATTATATTCTCATATTATTGAATATTTCGAATATTTTGAAGATACTATGAAAAACATTATTTTTCCATTTTCAGCAATTGTTGGTCAAGAAAAGATTAAAAAAGCTTTAATTTTAAATGCTATAAATCCTTCTATTGGTGGGATTTTAATTAAAGGTGATAGGGGAACAGCTAAGACTACTGCTGTGCGTGCTCTGGCAGATTTACTTCCTGAAATTGATGTAGTTGAAAATTGTCCATTTAATTGTGATTTAGAAAGTTCTAAAGATTGTAGTTTTTGTAGTGAGCTTGATGAATTAAATATTGTTAAAAAACCAATGAAAGTAGTTGAACTTCCACTTGGAGCTACTGAAGATAGGGTTCTTGGTTCAATTGACATTGAAAAAGCTTTACATGATGGAGTTAAAGCTCTTGAACCAGGTATTTTGGCTAAAGCCAATAGAAATATTTTATATGTCGATGAAATTAATCTTCTTGATGATAATTTGGTTGATATTCTTTTAGATGCTGCTGCATTTGGCATTAATGTTGTGGAACGAGAAGGAATTTCAATAGCTCATCCATCTAACTTTATTTTAGTTGGAACAATGAATCCAGAAGAAGGTGAACTACGAGGACAATTATCTGATAGAATTGGTCTAACTATTTCTGTTTCTGCAATTGAGGATATTGGAAAAAGAATTTTAATAATTAAACGACGAGAAGAATTTGAAAAAGATCCTACCCGATTTAAAAATCGTTTTAATGAAAAAGATATGGAAATTCAGAAAAAAATAATTGAAAGTCGTCAATTAATTAATAATATTGGTATTTCTGATTATTTATTGGAAATAATAGCTCGAGTTACATTACAAGTACATAGTGAGGGTCATAGGAGCGATATAGCTATTTTAAAATGTTCTAAAGCTATTGCTGCCTATAATTCAAATATTAATGTTAGTGAAAATGATTTAGAAGAAGCAATAGAACTTGTTTTGGGTGAAAATCCTATTTTTCAAAATAATCCTAATGGTGTAAAAAGTAATATTGAACGAGCAAAAAAAGAGATAGAAAAAGAGATGGAAAAAGAAAAAAAAAATAAAAATAAAAATCAAGAGAATGATAATAACTGTAGTAATGAATTAAATAATCAAAACAATGAAAAACAAGAGTATGATGAAAATCAAAATTTAAATAATCTTAAAAATCAGAATAAGAATCAGAATAACAATCAAAATAATGAAGAATATGAAAATCAAGATGATTCTTTTAATGGTGATGGTAATAATTTAGATATGGATGATAATTCTTTTTCTGATGGTGAAAGTAAGAATCAATTTAATATGAATATGGATTTAAATTTAAATCGAGATAAAAATGGAGGAAATAGCTTAAATGATAATTTAAATCAAAGTAATTTTAAACAATTAGATAATAAAAATAATGATAATGATTTAACTTTTAATCAAGCATTAAATTCTGCTATGCAAACTTTTAGTGATTTTGATAATGATAATGTGGGGATTGATATAAAAAAATTTTGGTAATGGAAGGAAGGTCTAAAAAACATCTTTATGGTTCTCATGTAGATTCTAAAACCGTTAAAGGTAAATATATTAAGAGTAAAAAAGCTAATAATAAATCTAAAGATATTGCAATTGATTCTACAATTAGAACTGCTGTTTTAAATAGTTCTAAAACTAATATTAATAAAACTAATATTAATAAAAATGATAATAATAAAAGCAAGATTAATAAAATTAGAATAACAAAAAATGATTTACAAGAAAAAGTAAGAAAACATAAAGCTCGTGGATCAATAGTTTTAGTGATTGATATGAGTGGATCAATGGTTTCTGATAAAAAAATTAATAGAATCAAATCTATTTTAAATATACTTATTAAAAATACAATTAAACACAAAGATAAATTATCTGTTGTTGGATTTAAAGGAAAGGAATCAGAGATTATCATTCCAAATACTAAATATCCTAAATCTTTTTTATCTAAATTAGACTCAATAACTATTGGAGGGACAACACCGATAGCTATTGGATTAAAAAGAGGAATTGAAGTTTTAAAAAAAGATATATCCTCTGAAGAATATGTTCCAATGTTAATTCTTTTATCTGATGGTCGTCCTAATGTTGGTTTAGGTGGAAGCCCAATTTATGATACTTTAGATATTGCAAAAGAAATAGCTGATGATAAGATACATAATATTATAATTGATTTTGATAAACAGTCAACTCATGGTCGTAATTTCAATATGGAATTGGCTTTTTATTCTAAAGGAGCATATTATAATATTGAAAATGAAATAAATCTTGATTTAGCTATTGAATCTATTTTAAATTATGAACGAGGATTTTTATAATAAATGTAGCAATAAATGCAATAATACTGATTAATATTAATACTAATAATAATTCTAATAGTAATTTTAAGAATATTAATATTAATAATAATTCTAATAATATTTTTAATAATATTTTTAATAGTAATTCTAATAGTAATTCTAATAGTAATTCTAATAATATTTCCAATAATAGTTATGATGAAAATAATATTAACATATATGGTAAATAATTTAATTTTAATAACTATGATAATGATATTATGAAAATAAATATTTTTCATGCTAATGAATGTGATAAAAAGAGATGCACAGCAGTTAAATTAGAAAAAACTAAGAGAGCAAAAATGTTTTATCATTTAAATCAGATTCCACGAGGAGCTATTGTTCTTAATCCTTTTTCAGTTAAAGCTGTTTCAATAGAGGATAAAAAGATGGTTTTATCAAAAGGAATTGTGGGATTGGATTGTTCTTGGAATAAAGTATCCTCATCATCTACATTTTTTAATTTAACAAAATATCATCGAGCTCTTCCTTTTTTAATAGCTGCAAGTCCTGTTAATTATGGAAAATCATCTACTCTCTCTACTGCAGAAGCCATATCAGCCACATTGTATATTACTGGATTTAAAAACGAAGCAAAAGATATAATGTCTGTGTTTAAATGGGGACACACATTTATTGAATTAAATTATGAACTTTTAGAAGAATATAGTGGTGCTTCATCAAGTGCTGAAGTTGTTTCTATTCAAAACGATTTTTTAAAGAATAAATAATTATTTAAACCACTATTTTAGTTTAAACTAATTATTTAAGTTTTAATGAAAAATTAATCTTTAAATCGTATTTGGTTAAGTTTTATTATCTTTTTATTATATATTTTATTAATATTTTATTATATTTTTATTTATTTTGTTAAATAATGCTATTTTAAGATATGTTTATATACTATAAAAAATATAATTTAATTTAATATAAATATAAATTATATCACTATTAGATGTATATTATAAAGTTATATATTTGTATTTAATATTATATTATTTGAGAATATGTCTAATATTTGAAAATATATTTATAATCTTATTTTTATAGATTCATTAACTTATTTTAATTATTTTCTCATCAATTAAAGGAGGATTAGTAATGGCAAGATTTGAAGTCGCTGAAAATAGAATTTTTAAGGTTAAGATTTGTTTAAAATGTAATGCTCGTAATCCTGCATCTGCAAAAACTTGTAGGAAATGTGGTTATAAAGGTTTAAGATATAAAGCGAAAGAACCAAGAGGATAATCTTTTTGTTTTACTTTGTTTTACTTTATTTTTTTAATTTTAATCTTATTAGATTTAATATTTAATTATTATTATATTATATTATATTATTATATGTATATTTATTTAATTTTAATTATATCTCATTATATTGGTATTTATTTTAATTTTAATATTTTTTTCAATTTTAATCAAGTCCAAAAATTATATTAAATATAAAAATTAAGGTATAACTATAAATATAATTATAAACATAAGTTTAAATATAAAAAGTAATATATAATTTAATAATATATTAAATAAATTAATATAATATTTATATATAAAAATTAATATATGTCTATAATTATTTAGAATAATAGGTAATTAAATCATTGTAAGAAAACTAGAGTAACATGAGAGGGTTTTAAGGTACTGAAACAAATTGTTATTGTTTTTCAATTTTTCTTTTTTCGTATTTTCATTTTTTACTCCGAATTTTTTCCTTTTCGTGTTGCTCTATTTTTTTTATGAAAAATTAATTCTATTTTTTTCTTTAATTCTTATTTATACTCGTATTTAATTAATTTATTAGTTTATCTCGTAATTTACTTCTAATTTAATTATTTTATATTATTATACTAGTCTTAATTATTTTATATTACTATAATAATATTGAATTATTTTATATTATTTTTTAATCTACTATTTTAATATAATCAATTAACACTATTTCTTTTTTTTAATTTTTTGGTATTATTAAGATTGAATATTTGATACTATGACAGTTGAAGATACTATTAAAAATATTCTTAAAAGTCGAAAAGTTCATTTAACATTAATTGATCCAGATGAACAAAAGCCAGATGAAGCAGTAAAAATAGCTAAATTAGCTATTAAAGCTGGTAGTGATGGTATAATGATTGGAGGATCTACAGTTGATACTCAACAAGTAGATTCAACATGTTTTGCTCTTTCTCAAGCTATTGATAAACCAATAATAATCTTTCCTGGCAATACAAGTAATGTTAGTTCCCATGCTGATGCAATATTCTTTATGAGTTTTTTAAATTCAAATAATCCCTATTGGATAATTGGTGCTCAAGCTTTAGCTGCTGCAAATGTTAGAAAAGCAGGAATTGAAGCTATTCCTATGGGATATATGGTTGTTGAACCTGGTGGAACAGTTGGTTGGGTTGGAGATGCTAAACTTGTCCCTAGAAACAAACCAAAAATTCCTGCCGCATATTTAATGGCTGCTGAAACTTTAGGAATGAGATATTTTTATTTAGAAGCTGGTTCTGGTGCTGATAAACATGTTCCATCTAAAATGATTGCATCTTGTAAAAAAGTTAATAAAAAAATGGTTCTTGTTGTTGGTGGAGGTATTAGAACTGCTGATGACGCTTATGAAGTTGCCATCTCAGGGGCAGATGTTATTGTTACAGGAACAGTTGTCGAAGAGACTGATGATGTTGAATCTAAGATTTCTGAGATAATTGAAGCTATTAGAAAAGCAGAGAAATAAATCACAAAAATTAAGATTAAATATGACATTTAATTACCTAAAAAATTATAGAACAAATATTAAATCAACAAATGATTTTAATAGTTTTAATGATTCTTTAACTATGGTTTTAGATAAAGGTATGCCAGTTAGTTATACAAATAATTTAATGCAAATAGCTGGAACTTATCTTGATTTTTTAAAATTTGGTTGGGGAACAACTATTGTTTTAAATGAAGAAATAGTAACTCAAAAATTAGAAATTTGTGAAAATTTTGATATTTTAGGATACTGTGGTGGAACTTTATTTGAAATAGCTATTATTAAAAATAAAGTCGATGAATTGTTTGAAGATTTAAATCGGCTTGGTTTTAAAGCTATTGAAATTTCTGATGGTTCTTTAGATTTAAATCGTGATGAAAAATTAGAATATATCTCTTTAGCAAAAAAGAAAGGGTTTTATGTTTTATCTGAAGTTGGAAAAAAAGACCTTCAAAAAGACAATGCTATTGATTTAGATAGTAGAATAAGCTTTATTAATGAAGAACTTAATGCAGGTTCACAAAAAGTAATTATTGAAGCTCGTGAAAGTGGCAAAGGCATTGGTATTTTTGATGATGGTGGAAATGCTAAAGTTAATGATGTAAATGCTATTTCTGAAGCTATTGACGCAAATAACATAATTTGGGAAGCTCCAAATAAAAATCAACAAGTTTTTTTTGTTAAACAATTAGGTTCAAATGTTAATTTAGGAAATATCTCTCCAAACGATATTATTTCTCTTGAAACAATTAGACAAGGTTTACGTGGAGATACAATTGATTTATTATTTTAATTATTAATTTTAAACATTTTAAATTCTTTTTTTTCATATTATATGATTTTATTTTATGCACTGTCAAAATCAACTTACTTTAAGCAAGATTAATTTCATGGATATATTAAGTAAATTAAATTTTAGTGATCTTAAGGTATTTTTATTTAATTTGGAACAGTGAAAAAATTGACAGTTTCCAATCAATAAATACAAATCTTCAATGTATTTTTATCCAGAATCCCCTATCAATATGATATAATAACTAAAAAACCCTACTAATGCTTTCAAAAATTAAAAAATCTACATTCATAGAAAATTATTAAAAATATATTAATATTAAACAAAAGTATAGGTTATTACCAAACTTTTTTCAAAACATTTAAATAGTATTTTTTGCATAATTATTGTCTATGATTAATAAATACAATGTTGAAATTAAAGATCATTTGAAAAAATGGGAACTTGA
>JAISIT010000105.1 GCA_031261915.1 Candidatus Methanoflexus mossambicus | reverse complement strand
TCATATATTGTAGCTATTCCAACAGAATCGTAACCTCTGTATTCTAATTTCTTAATAGAATTCAATAAAATAGATGAAACATTTTTATTTTTACTTACACAACCAGTAATTCCACACATGATTACACTCATTGTTATTTTATGTTTATTTTATCTTTTATATTTTATATCAATTAAACATTCAATATTAAAGATTTAAAAACTAAATTAAAAACTAAATTAAAAAGCTATTTAAAAACTAAATTAAAAAGCTATTTAAAAAAAAATATTAAATTATTTTAAAAAATCTTCAATTTATTATCATCAATAATTTTTTGAAAATTCTCTGAAGCACTATTATAATCAACAATATCCACTTGATACGGTAAATCAGATTCTGAAAATGCATATTCAATTTCAGACAAATCTTTAAATTTTAAATCTTTTTTACATTTAAAAACTAAATCCAAATCAGAAAAAGGTTTATTATCTCCATTTAATCTTGATCCAAAAACAAATACTTCACAACTATCAATATAAAAATTAAGTATTTTTAGAATTATATTCATTTCATTATCAGTTATATTCATAATAATACCAATAACATTTTCACATATTTGAAATTATAAAATAATATTATTATTCAATTAAATAATTAAAGAATTAATAATTAAAGAATTAAATTCATAAAGATATAAAACCACAAAAAAATTATTCGATTTTTAAATTTTCTCATCATGAATTTTTTCATCATAATTCATCAATTCTTTTAAAGCATTAATAAACTTTTTCATGTATTTTTCAAAGGTTTTAGCAATTTCATATACCTCTTCGGAAGTTTTAACATTATAAGTATGGCTTGTTTTATTTCTGGCATTATGAAAATCAACCCATTTATCAAAATTGTCTATAAGTCCCATTTGTCCTGCAAGTCTAAATAAATCTTTTCTTGTTAAAATCTTAGCATCAGGATTTTCAGTTTCTATATATTTTTTCATGATTTTCCATGAAAGTTCATAACTATATTCAAAATGTTTAATGACACCAGCTCTAATAATTTCTTTAGTATAAAAATGATCATTTTCATTATTTTCTTTTACTTTTGCATAATCTAAAGCATTAAAGAGAGATTCATAAGCATTATTTAACTTTTCAATATCTAATTTATGAATCATGACAATCATCAAATATTTAATCATGAAGGTATTTTCTATATTTAAAAAATTTATTATACTCTTCAATATAATTTTAATAAAATTAATAAAATTAATAAAATTAATTAATAATCTAAATTTAAGTTATTCTTTATTCATTCAAATATAAATATTTAATGATATTTAATATATTTAATTAATTATTTAATTAATATTAATTATTGTATTAATTATTGTATTAATTATGGATAGTATATTAAATATAATATAAAATAATGGAATATAATAAATTTAAATAGCTTCTTCTTCTTTTCTTTTATTTACTAAATCTAAACCTATTTCGCTTAAAATATGCTTTTGAATCTTACCACTTGTTGTTAATGGGAATTCTTCCACAAAGAAAACATATTTCGGGACTTTATATCGTGCTATTTTAGAAATTGCATAATCTCTAATATCTTCTTCTTTTAAATCTATGCCATCGTCTTTAATAATGAATGCGCCAACGATTTCTCCGTATTTTTCATCTTCTATACCTGCAACGGCAACATCACGAACACCATCAATAGTAAAAATGAATTCTTCAATCTCTCGAGGATAAATATTCTCTCCACCACGAATAATCATATCTTTTATCCTACCAACAATAGTATAATATCCATTTTCATCAACAGTAGCTAAATCTCCACTATGAAGCCAACCATCATCATCAATTACCTCAAGAGTTTTTTCAGGCATTTTATAATAACCTTTCATTACATTGTATCCTCTACAACATATTTCACCAGTTTCACCTGGAGGTAATTCTTCATTAGTTTCAGGATCTACAATTTTAACTTCAACATCATCATATTTTCGTCCAACAGTTGTAGCTTTCATTTCAAGTGAATCATCAGCAGAAGTTTGAGTTATTCCTGGAGATGTTTCAGTTAAGCCATAAACACTTGTTATTTCGGCCATATTCATCTTATCCATAACATCTCTCATTGTTTCAATTGGACAAGTTGAACCTGCCATTATTCCAGTTCTAAGTGAAGATAAATCAAAAATATCAAACATAGGATGGTTTAATTCAGCTATAAACATTGTAGGGACACCATGAATAGCTGTGCATTTTTCTTTATGAACTGCACAAAGTGCAAGTAATGGATCAAACTCTTCCAACATTACAATAGTCCCACCATGAGTTAAAAGAGAAAGAACTCCTAAAACAATCCCAAAACAGTGAAATAAAGGAACAGGAATACATAGACGATCTTCTTGGGTGAATTTCATCCTTTCTCCAATTCCAAAACCATTGTTTAAGATATTTCTATGGGAAAGCATTACTCCTTTTGGAAAACCAGTAGTTCCTGAAGTATATTGCATATTAATTACATCATTGTTATCTAAAGAGTTTTTAATCTTAACGAATTCTTCATCATCTTGATGTGAACCAAGTAAAATAAGTTCACGAGTATTATACATTCCTCTATGCTTTTCTTGACCAACATAAATAATATTTTTTAAGAAAGGATATTCTTTACTCAATATATTATCTCTTTGAGATGTTTTAAGTTCTGGAATTAAGTCATAAACTGTTTCTATATAACTTGTATCTCTAAAACCATCTATAATAGCTAAAGCTTTCATATCTGATTGTTTTAAAACATAATCAAGTTCATGACTTTTATATGCTGTATTAATCGTTACTAAAATAACTCCCATTTTAGCCGTTGCAAATAAAAAAGTTAACCAATCTGGAACATTTTTAGCCCAAATTCCAACATGATCTCCTTTTTCAATTCCAATAGAAAGTAAACCTTTAGCTAAATTATTTACTCTTTCATTAAAAGAATTATAAGTAAATCGTAAGTTTCTATCAGGATATATTATAAACTCATGATCTCCAAGATTTTCTACTTGTTTTTCAAAGAAATCTCCAATTGTATCCTCTGTAAAGACCAAATTATCACCAAAATATAAGTTTAATAGCTATTCTATTAAATTATTAAATATTTCATTATTCTTCAACAAATAAATGTTCTTCAAGTTTTTTTCTAATATCCTCAGGAATAGTCATGGATTTTTGCTCTATAAAGTCAAAATGAACACATACAGCAATTCCTTTAACTTTTAACTCTCCTTGTTGCCATGCTTCGTGATAAACAGTAAATGAACTATTCCCTATTTTAAGAATATATGTTCTTATTTCAACATCATATCCATAATACATTTGTTTTAAGAAATCAAATTCAGTTCTTGCCATTATAAGCTTCCATTTTTCATAAGACAAGTCTAAATCAGGTGTAAAAAATCTAAATATATCATTTCTCCCTGCTTCAAACCAAGAAGCTAAAATAGTATTGGTTATATGTTTTAAACCATCACTATCTCCAAATTTTGGTATAACTGTAATACTAAACATTTTATCATCATTTAAACATTAAATTAATTAATATTTTATTAACTAAGAGCATATTAAGTTATATTAAGTTATATTAAGTTATATTAAATTATATTAAGTTATATTAAATTATATTAAGTTATATTAAGTTATATTAAATTATATTAAATTATATTAAATTATATTAAATTATATTAAATTATAATTAAACTATATCAAAATCAATAATCAATTTAATCAAAAGGAGTATAAACAACTGCTAAAATTTTAGAACTTTCATTTTTATATGAATGTAAATTATGAGGAACAATAGAATCATAGTAAATACTATCTCCTTTAGTAATAATATACTCATTTTTACCATATTTAAGTTCAATAGCTCCGTCTAATACATAAATAAATTCTTCTCCTTCATGGGAAGATAAATCAAAATCATCAGAACATGTATGGACATCAATTATAAATGGCTCCATATGTCTATCATTTTTACCAGAAGCTAATGAATAGAACTCTAAAGCACTTTCAGTATTGTCTTTTTCATCACCAGAAAAATACATAACTTTAGAGCTATTTCCTTTTTTAATAAAAATAGGATCCACTGTTGTATCATCATCAAGGAAAGTTCCAAGACGAACACCTAAAATATCAGATATTTTCATAAGAGGACTTAATGAAGGAAATACTTCCCCATTTTCAATGCTTTCTACAAGTTTAATATTCACTTTAGATTTTTTTGCAAGTTGTTCAATAGTTAAATTCTTCTGATTTCTGAGAATTTTTATTTTTTCTCCTATTTGATTACTTTTATCCATTTATACACCTAAAAAAAATATGAATCATGATAATAAATAAAAAAAATACGAATGAAAACAGTAAATAAAAAAAATATTAGATAAATTCAGATTAATAAGTAAGAATTAAAATAAAAAAAAGAATATTTTGTATTAAGATATAATATTTTAATAGTTTAATTAGTTTAATTAGTTTAATTAGTTTATATTATTTTATATTATTTTAAAATATTATTATTCTTGGATTTATATTATTAATTATCGTAGTATTTTGAATTAGTATTATTAATTATCGTAGTATTCCTAGTATCATTTGTAACATTATTTGTATTATTTTTTTGCACAATAACCGTATTAATATGATTTGGAACAAAATTAGCATCATCTACAATAATTAGTTTATTTGTAGATAAATTTAATGAATCATTGATTGAAAGATAATTTATAAGATTATCTCCTGTAAAGGAATAAACAATGGAGCTTGTTGAAAAAGCAAGAATAGCGATTAAAAAAATAACTAAAATATTAGCTTTTTTAACAGAACGCATAATTAAACTCCAAAAAAAAGATTTTAAATAAAAAAATTTAAAATAAATATCTAAAAAATATATATTAAATTATTTATTAAAATAAATTTAAATATATAAAATAGATTTAAAATATTTAAATATTAAATATATTAAAATTTAAATATATTAAAATAAATTAAAAAGATTTACAAGAAATTAGGAACTCTTAAATGAGCAGGTAATGGTTTAATTTTTGCAGGAGTTCCAATAGCTAAATTATATTTAGGAACTCTTCGAGTGACAACAGCACCTGCAGCAACCATAGCTCCTTCTCCTACTTCAATATTAGATAAAAAAGTTGTATTTGCTCCAATTGAAGCACCTTTCCTCAATATTGGTCCTTGGAGTTCGAAATCAATTCTAACAGGATATCTATCATTAGTAAAAACCGCACATGGTCCTATGAAAACATTATCCTCAATAACACTATTGATTGGAATATAAACATTAGACTGAATACTAACTCCATTACCAATTGTAACATTCCCTTCGATTATAGAATTAGTTCCAATTAAAACATCATCACCAATTGTAGTATTTTCTCGTATAACTACATTATGACCTGTTTTAAAATTATTACCAATATTCACATCATTGTAAATAATAGTTCTAGAACGTAATAATGGATTTTCTCCAATTGTAGGTGGTTTAGATGATTCACTATAATTAACCCCAAATTGAACATCATTTTGAGAAATAATAAACTTATCATGAGAATTTTTATCATAACCATTATTCTGATTATCATCATAATTATGATTAGAATCTTCATCATTATTTCCATTAAATCTTCTAAAGATTTTAGCCATTTTACCTTATCCAAATATGAGAATTAAATAAATAAAATTTATAATATAAATAATATATAATTTATACTATATAATACTATCTAAAATTTTAAGAATTTTCAAATTAATCATCCATAAAAAATAAAAAAAACATGAGCAAGAGCAGAGTAATAATAAAATTAATAAAAGTAATAATAAAAATAATAATAAAAATAATAATAAAAATAATAAAATTAATAAAAATAATAATAAAAATAATAAAAAAATTAATAAAAATAATAATAAAAATAATAAAAATAATAAAATATTACTTAATTAAAATGAGTTTGATGTGATGAAACTAACAAAAGAAATATTAAAATCAAATATAAATAGAATTAGAGAAGAAATTTCACATAAAAAATCAGAAATAAATATAAAAAATATTATTTACGATGAAAATACTGATGAAATATGGATAATAACTTTTGATAATCCAGATAAAGCAACTATTATTGGTAAAGGAGGTTGGGTTGTAGGTCGTTTAAGAGAAGAATTGAAAATAAATAAAATTCATGTAATAAGCTATTCAGATTATATTCTAAAAAAATATCGAATGGAACTTTCTTTAAATAAACTAAATAGCTTTATTGACTCTGTAAAACTAAATAAGAATAAGAATAATAAAAATAATCCTAAAAATACTCACGATTATAGTTATAATTATAATTATAGTTATAATGGATTAAAAAACTTAAAAGATTTATTAAAACTTAAAATAGATAACATTTATAATTTTAATTTTAATACTTTTTTAAATAATAATTTTAATAATAATTTTTTAAATAATAATTCTAATAATAATTCTAATATCCATGATGAGAATATTAATACTAATATAACTAACAATGCCAAAATAACTAAAAATACTAAACATGAAGCTATTGTTGCATTATCTGGAGGAGTTGATAGTTCTTTTTCATTAATACTTGCAAAATATTTAGGTTTTAATCCAATAGCAATTACTATAGATCCTGGTTCAATAATCCTCCCAAAACAATTTAAAAACAACATAAACAACTTAACTAAAGAACTAAAAGTTCCTCACAAATACATTGAAGTCGATTATACTGAAATTATAAATGAATCATTAAAAGATGGAAGATATCACCCTTGTGGAAGATGTTCATCAAAAACAAGTGAAACATTATTCAATTATGCGATTGAACATGATATAAACATGATAATTTTTGGAGATATGATTGCAACAGGAAGTCAATGCTTAACAAAACAATATATAGATCATGAAAATGAAAAGAATAAAAATAATAAAGAAAATAGCAATAAAAAGAATAATGAAAAAAAGAATAATGAAAATAATAATGAAAATAATAGTGAAAATAAAGAAATTTATGAAATTTATCGATTAAATCTTCCTGCAAGTTTATCTGTTGGAAAACAAGAAATAAAAGAAGTTATATCAAATTACAACATTGAAAAAATAGTTGGATTTGGTTGTCCTCTTTTAGGAGAAGTTCATAAAAAATATCCATATATGCGAAAGTTTTCAATTCAAAGAATACTTAGAGAAACAAAATCTGGAGCCCTTGAAGTAGGAGAAGCTCTTGATTTAATTTGGAGTTTTAATAGCTCTAAATTTCTAAAATAAAAGAAAGATTATTATTAAAACTATTATTATTGCTATTATTATTAGAATTATTAGTATTAAAACTATTATTACAATTAATATTAAAAATAAAATTAATATTAAAAATAAAAATAATATTAAAAATAAAATTAATATTAAAAATAAAATTAATATTAAAAATAAAATTAAAAAATAAGTATTAATTAAATATCTTTTTTAGATAACTCTCCATTGACAAAATCTTCAAGGTTTTTAATAGCTACTTCAACCATTTTAGGAGAAGGTCCACCTGGGACATTCCTTAAAGTAACATTACTCACAGGATCAAGGGCAATTTGTATAAGATCATTTTCTAAATTTAAAGCTTCAATATCTAAGTCAATAGCTATTTTATCAATAAATTCCGTGTTAATCTCCTCAATAGCTAAATCATTTTCAACAGCTTCACTAACAACTCTTCCAACAATTTTATGAGCTATTCTAAATGGAATATTTTTTTCTTTGACCATTAAATCTGCAAGATCTGTTGCTGTTGCAAAATTAGCACCTGCAAGTTCTAATCCTCGTTTTTCATTGAATTCAACAGTTTGTAACATATCATTCATGATTTTTAATATTGAATAGCTATTTTCAATTGAATTCCAAAGATGTGGAGTTATTTCCTGTAAATCTCTGTTGTAAGTAAATGGAATAGCTTTTAATATCGTTAAAATATTAATTAATTCACCATTATTCCTTGTAGATTTAGCCCTTGCAATTTCTGCAATATCAGGGTTCTTTTTTTGTGGCATTATTGATGAAGTTGATGAAAAATCATCACCAATTTGAATAAGACCAAACTCATAACTACTCCATAAAACCATTTCTTCAGCTATTTTAGCAAGTGTTGTTGTAAGCATTGATAAATCAAAGACGGTTTCAGCTATAAAATCCCTTGAACTAACTCCATCCATAGAATTCTCCAAAATATCATCAAACCCTAATAGCTTCGTTGTTAATTCTCGATTTATTGGAAAAGTCGTTGTTGCTAGGGCACCAGAACCTAATGGATTTAAATTAACCCTTTTGTAAGTATCATAAAGCCGATTGTAGTCTCTTTTTAATGATTGAGCATAAGCCATTAAATGATGAGCAAATGTAATTGGTTGAGCATGTTGAAGATGAGTATAACCTACAAAAATAGTTTCTGTATGTTTTTTAGCCATTTCAATAATATTTTTTATAAAATCTAAAATAGCTATTTGAATTTCAATTATTTTTACTCTAAGAGCAAGGCGAATGTCTGTTGCTACTTGATCATTTCTACTTTTTCCTGTGTGCATAAATCCTGCATCTGGACCTATCATACCAGTAACATAATTTTCAACAGCCATATGAATATCTTCAACAGAATAATCAAATTCAAGAGCATCAAAACCTGATTCTCTAAGTTTAGTCAATGCACCAAGTATTTTATCAGCTATTTCTCCATCAATAATATTTTCTTCTTTTAACATTAATGTATGTGCAAAATTACATTTTACATCTGCTTCAAATATGTATCTATCAAATTCCAATGAAGAACTAAATTCCGCAGCATCTGATGTCATACTTTTTGCTAATCGTCCTTTCCTAATGTTCAATTTAACACCTTGAGATAATTACAATACTTCAATTTTTACAACTTTTTGATAAATTTTACAATTTAATAAGATTTATAGTAAAAATAGTAATATATAAATTAATATGTATAAAATACTATATAATATTTAAGAATAAAATCATTTACATTAGTAATAATAAAAATAATAATATTAATAAAAATAATAATATTAATAAAATAATATTAATAAAAATAATTAAAATTATCTAAAAAATAAAAGTGAAAAAATGACTGTTAAAAGAATGATATGCTTAGTGGACGGTGAACATTATTTACCTGTTACAAAAGCAGCCGTTGAAGTATTTGATAATGTAAATCATATAGAAGTTGTAGCTCTTGTATTTATAGGAGGAACTGAGAAATTAAGAACAGATAAACCTGAAGAATATAGTGAAATGATGGGAATTGATGTTTTATTTGGAGATAATCACAACGAAATTCCATACAATTTAATAGTTAAAACTATAAAAGAATACAATGGAGATATTGTATTTGATTTAAGTGATGAACCAGTTCTTGATTATGGTAAAAGATTTAAAATAGCTTCAAAAGTATTAAAGATGGGAATTCCATACCATGGCCCAGATTTTAAGTTTGAACCATTAACCGAATATGATGTAATGGAAAAACCATCCCTTAAAATCTTAGGAACTGGAAAAAGAATAGGAAAAACTGCAGTATCTACATTCACTACAAGAACAATAGATAAAAAAGGATATAATCCATGTGTTGTTGCAATGGGAAGAGGAGGACCTGCTAAACCAGAAATTGTCCATGGAGATGAAATAGAAATCAGCCCAGAATTTTTACTTTCTCAATCAGAAAAAGGAGTTCATGCAGCATCAGACCACTGGGAAGATGCACTTATGAGCAGAGTATTAACCATTGGATGCAGACGCTGTGGTGGTGGAATGGCTGGAGATGTGTTTTTAACAAATATGGAAGACGGAGCTAAAATAGCTAACAAACTTGATGGAGAATTTGTTATTTTTGAAGGCAGTGGAGCAGCTATTCCTCCAATAAAAACAAACAAACATATAACTTTAATTGGTGCAAATCAACCATTTATAAATATAGAAAACTTTTTTGGACCATATAGAATAGCTATTGGAGATTTAATAATTATTACAATGTGTGAAGAACCAATGGCAAGTAAAGAAAAAGTTAAAAAAATAGAAAAACTAATAGCTGAAGTAAATCCAGAAGCAACTGTAATTTCAACTGTTTTTAGACCAAAACCTGTTGGAGATATTGCAGGTAAAAAAGTATTATTTGCAACAACTGCTCCAGAAGCTATTAAAGACACATTAGTTGATTATCTTGAAAAAGAATATGATTGCAAAGTAGTGGGAACAACATCTCACCTTTCAAACCGTCCACTATTAAAAGAAGATATTAAAAAATATATTAATGACGCTGAAGTAATGTTAACAGAGCTTAAAGCTGCAGCTGTTGATGTTGCAACAAAAGAGTCCTTAGAAGCAGGACTTGAAGTTATTTACTGCGATAACATTCCAATAGCTATTGATGATACATATCCAGATTTAGAAGACTCAATTATTAAATTAGTAGACACAGCTATTGATGATTTTAAAAAAAACTAAAAAAATTACGATATGATCAAAATATATAAATCAAATACAAATCAAATACAAATCAAATATAAATCAAAAATTACTTTTTTAAGATATAGGTTATTACCAAACTTTTTTCAAAACATTTAAATAGTATTTTTTGCATAATTATTGTCTATGATTAATAAATACAATGTTGAAATTAAAGATCATTTGAAAAAATGGGAACTTGA
>JAISIT010000019.1 GCA_031261915.1 Candidatus Methanoflexus mossambicus | reverse complement strand
AGGGAAGAAGGAATGATAGATGTTGCTTTGAAATTATTTGATGAAAATTTTCCAATAATGAAAATCTCTGAATTCACTGGTCTTTCTATTAATAAACTCCAAAATTTATTCTTTAGTGGCAAATAAAGAATTAAATTCAAAATATTTTACAAAAAAAATATTATGGGTCTATCCCAAAAATAGATTTTGTTAAATATTGATTTATTTTACTTGAGTGGAGTTAAATTAGGAAATCCTTGATTTTTTTTAATCAATGAAATGGATTTAGAAAAATCTTTGATTTTTCTTTATTTGAAAGTTCATCTTTCAAGTTAGAAAATGAAGTTTTCTTTAAATTTAATTTTAAACGGATAAATTATTTAAAACTTAAATTTTAATACTATTTGATATTATTTTTAATGAGATTGTAATTTTATTTATAATATATAAGATGGATTAAAAAATGGTAGAAAAGAAAGATTAAACGATGATATGAAAAAAGAAAAACTATCTGTTGTTGTAAATCTTAAAAATAAATGTTTTAATCCAGATTTAATTTCTGAAATTTTTTGATTATCCGTTAAAAAATTGAAAAATTATAATCTTCATTAAACATCTCTATTTAAATAGCTATTATTATTTTGTGTTGATATTAGACGATAATTTCAATGAATTGAAGATTATAATGAAAAAATAATGATTTAAACAAATATTTTTGATAAAATTAAAAATAAAACATTATTTAAAAACTTTTTTCTTAAAAATATGAGTATAGTTTTATATTAGTTTTAAAAATTATGATTTAATAATATTCAAAATTAAACAAGTTAAAACCTGAGATTTAGTTATGATAAAAATATAGTTTAAATAGCTTTTTAATACTTCAAATCTTCTGTTTTTTAAAATAACTTAAGTTATAATTTTTATATTTTCTATTATCTATTTTTTTAGCTATTTGTTTAAATATAATAATTCTATTTTTTCAGCTTTTTATCCATAAGATTCAATTTTCACTATATTTTTTTGTTTTTTCTTTATTTCATTTTAAATTCATTATTTTTTATTAAATTTGCTTTATTTTTATTTTTTAAATTTTATAGTTATTGATTATATTATATAATTATTAATTGTTATTTTTTTAAGATGTAATAGATAATTATTTCTAATTTAGAGTAAATAGCTATTTAATGTTTATTATTTTGAGTTTATTTCTTTTTTTTTAATGTAATTTCTTTTTATTATCTTTTTTAATATTCTTTTTTTATTTTAAATATCTATATATTACTTTTTTATTCTATTATATTTATAATTTTCTTGTATTTTAATAATATTTATAATTTAGCTTATATTATTTAATTTAAGGGGGGGGGTAGATTATTGGCTTAATGCTCTTATTCTCTTATTCTCTTATTGATACATAATAGCTATTTTTTCTATTTTAAATACAATATTATTCTTTTAAAAATCTGGATTTTTAATTTAAATAAAATACTTATTTTCAATTTTAAATGATTTATATGGATTTAAATAAAATAATATGAATATAATATGAATATAATATAATTATTAATATTAAACGCATGTTTAAATTGAAATTTATATAAATTAAACAGATTTAAAATTTAAGTATTAAATGAATATATCATATTGAGATATAAAACTTTATATATCTCATTTATGATATATTAATTTGTTAATTATTTATACTTACTTTATTAAAATGAAAGTAGAATAATGTATTATTGGATTATTATTCGATAATATTTTTATTATTTCATTATTATTTCAAATTAATTATAATTTTTAATTAAATATTAAGTTTTAATTTATGATATTTTTTTAATTAACAAAGATATTAACTTAAAAAGAGGTTTTAGAATTGAATATAACTAAAAATAAATTTTTAAATACTTTAACTATGGTTTTCATAATAGCTATTGCAACTTTGATGCTTTCTTCCTTAGGAGGGGGGGGGGGGCCAGTGCAGCCGATATTAGTATTAATAACACTAATAGCACTATTCAAGATGCAGTCAACAATATTTCAGTCGCACGAGAAACCAGTAACACTATAATTTTATCTAATGGGACTTATTCTGGAAATGCTAATTATAATGTCCAGATTGATGGTTCTAAATTTATTTCTGGAGCGAGTTTAACAATACAAGGTGAATCAAGAGACGGAGTTATTATAGATGCTCAAGGTTTAGATCGTATATTCACTATTACATTAAACAATGTTATACTATCTAATATTACATTTATTAATGCTAAAACTACAGATAGTGGGGGAGCTATTTACATTTTTGCTTCTGGGAATTTTACTATTTTGAATTCTAGTTTTATTAATAATTCTGCTGGTGGTGGTGGTGCTATTGCTACTAATGCTGTTAATTTAAGTGTTTTTGAATCTAGTTTTATTAATAATTCTGCTGGTGTCGGTGGAGCTATTCGCTATGATGGTGCTAATTTTAAGCTTGTGAACTCTACATTTAGTGGAAATTATGCTAATAGTTCTGGTACTGCTGAAGGTGGTGCTATTTATAATTCTGCTGTTAATTTTAGTGTTGTGAATTCTAGTTTTATTAATAATTCTGCTGGTGGTTCTGGTGGTGCTATTCATAATTATGGTATTAATTTTAGTGTTGTGAATTCTAGTTTTAAGAATAATTTTATTAATAGTTCTTGGTGGGGTGCTGCTGGTGCTATTTATAATGGTGCTAATGGTGCTAGTGTTTTGAATTCTATTTTTAGTGATAATTTCGCTAATGCGTATAGTGGTTATGGTGGTGCTATTTATAATGGTGGTCGTGATTTTAGTGTTTTAAATTCTAGTTTTAATAATAATTTTGCTAATGCTTCTGAATATGCACGAGGTGGTGCTATTTATACTGCTGGTCATAATTTCAGTGTTTTAAATTCTAGTTTTAATGATAATTCTGTTAATGGTTCTGGTAGTGGTTCTGGTGGTGCTATTCATAATGACGGACTTAACGGTGGTGGTCGTGATTTTAGTGTTATGAATTCTATTTTTATGAGTAATCTTGCTAATGTAGGTTCTGCTCAGGGTGGTGCTATTTATAATGGTGGTAATGGTTTTATTCTTATAAATTCTAGTTTTAAGAATAATTTTATTAATAGTTCTGATAATGTTTTTGGTGGTGCTATTTCTAATGGTGCTAATAATTTTAGTGTTGAGAATTCTAGCTTTAGTGGTAATTTTCTTAATATAACTGGTTATGGTGTTGGTGGTGCTATTTATAATGGTGGTGGTAATGGTGTTAATAATTTTAGTGTTGTGAATTCTAGCTTTAATGGTAATTTTCTTAATGGAAATTCTGGTTCTGGTGGTGCTATTTCTACTGGTGCCACTAATTTTAGTGTTGTGAATTCTACATTTATGGATAATTTCATTAATGCTACTAATAATGTTTATGGTGGTGCTATTTCTACTGGTAATGGTGGTAATGTTTTAAATTCTATTTTTAAGAATAATTCTGCTAATGGTTCTGATTCTGTTCAGGGTGGAGCTATTCGCAATACGGGTATTAATTTTAGTGTTATAAATTCTACATTTAATGATAATTTTGCTAATGGTTATAATTCTGTTTTGGGTGGAGCTATTGTCCATGGTGGTGGTAATTTTAGTGTTATGAATGTTAGTTTTAATGGTAATTTTGCTAATGGTTTTAGTAATGTTTATGGTGGAGCTATTTATGATAGTGTTATTTACAATCATATTACTGCAGATAAGGTTGTGAATTCTAGTTTTAATGATAATTTTGCTAATGGTTCTACTAATGTTTATGGTGGTGCTATTTACATTCAATCTAATAATTTTAGTGTTTTAAATTCTAGTTTTAATAATAATCCTGCTAATAATTCTAATAGTGATGGTGGTGCTATTTATATTGTTGGTAATTATTTTAATATTCTAAATTCTAATTTAACTGGTAATAAAATAGCTATTATTATTGCTTCTGCTTATGCCAACATAACTGGTAATAATATAATTGGAAATGATATGGGAATTAATCTTATAGATTATAGGGCTAATAATGCTTATATTAACTTTAATCGTTTTGTAAATAATAGTCTTTCCCAGTCTTTTGATGGAACTAATCCTTATGTTGTTATTGAAGATGTTGCATCTGGTGATAATGACTTAAGCAGTAACTGGTGGGGTCAAAATAACATTACAGATTTAATTAAAGGTCGCACTGATAAATACACAATGGACGATTACTTCGTTCTCTTAGTTTCATACAACAATAGCTTAATAACATACATAAATACAACTAAAACTCAAAAACTTGGTTCTTATATCTTATACTACTACTTTGGCTTAAATACAAGTCGTTATGGTGATGTTGAGAATGAAACCATTGATCTTCTTCCAGCATTTCTTGTAAATCTTACATTAAGTAATGATGATAGTTTTTTTACTTGTACACATTCAAATTCAAGTTATGAAACTATGGCTATTGAATTAACTAAGGATAATAATCCAATTTGGATTAAAACCATAGGAGACAATGAAGATCTAATTCTTAGATTAAATGTTCCTAAATTTACTAATGGGCTCTATGTAAACTCTTCATGGGCGAATACTGAGGGATTTGGAAATAGCTGGGATTCTCCATTCCAAAATATTAATGATGCACTCCAAGCTATTATTGGATATGGATTGAATGTTAGTAATTGTAACTTTACTATTCATATTGCTGGTAATTTAAGTGCTGATGATTATATTGGTGAGGGTGTTAATGTTAATTTGGATTTAAATAGTTTTTATGATAATTTAACTATTCGTGGAGAATATGGTCATGCTGTCTTTGATGGTGAAAGTAAATATCGTATATTTGGAATATCAGCATCTAATATGAGCTTAGAAAATATTATATTTAAAAACGGCAAAGCTGTTGATTATGGTAGTGCTATTTATATTTATGGTACTAATAATAAAGTCATGAATTCTACTTTTAATAATAACTCTGCAACTTCTAGTGGTGGAGCTATTTATATTACTAATGGTGGTAATTTTAGTATTAGTGATTCTATTTTTAATAATAATTCTGCAACTAATGGTGGAGCCATTTATAATCATGATGGTAATATTAGTATTAATGGTTCTATTTTTAATAGTAATTCTGCAAAGAGTGGTGGTGTTATTTATAATAATGGTGGTAATGGTTTTAATGTTGTGAATTCTAGTTTTAGTAGTAATTTTGTTAATGGAGATGCTTCTTGGGTTCATGGTGGTGTTATTTATAATAGTGGTAATGGTTTTAATGTTACAAATTCTAGTTTTAGTGGTAATTTTCTTAATGCTTCTAGTTATGGTTCTGGTGGTGTTATTTATAATAGTGGTAATGGTTTTAATGTTGTGAATTCTAGTTTTAGTGGTAATTATGTTAATGCTTCTACTTATGGTTATGGTGGTGCTATTTCTAATAGTGGTAGTGGTTTTAGTGTTATGACTTCTATTTTTAATGGTAATTTTGTTAATGGTAATGGTCAAGGTGGTGCTATTTCTAATAGTGTTAATGGTAATATAAATTATAATCTCTTTGTTAATAATTATGCTAGTAATGCTAAAGCTATTCATGGTTCTAGTTCTAGTGTTAATCTTAATAGTAATTGGTTTGGTTCTAATAATATTACTGGAATGATTGGTGGTTCTGGTTATATTTTAGATGATTATTTTGTTTTGCTTCTTAATTATTCTCCTAATGGAAATAATGCTATGATTAATAGTTCTGTTAATGAATCTAAAGGAGGTTATGTTTTATCATTTTATTTGGCTTTAAATACAAGTAATTCTACTAGTATGTTTAATGAAACTGCTCACCTACTACCTGAATTTGATAAAACTATTATTGTTTTTAACATGACTGATAATAATAGCTATTCCATTAATAATGGTGGATTTTCAAGTGATCCTCTTCATATTAGTTATACTGGTAATAAATTAATAGCTATTCAAGCATTAGCTGATAATGAAAACATTAAACTTTTAGTCAATGCCCCAGATTATATTAATGGTCTTTATGTTAATGGCTCATGGAGTGGCTCTAAGGGAGATGGATCCTCTTGGAATAGTCCTTTTGTGAATTTAAATGATGCACTCCAAGCTATTATTTTCAATGAATTAAATAGTAGTAATTGTAATTTTACTATTCATGTTGCTGGTAATTTAAGCTCTGATGATTATACTGGTGATGGTGTTAATGTTAATTTAGATTTAAATAGTAAATATGAT
>JAISIT010000103.1 GCA_031261915.1 Candidatus Methanoflexus mossambicus | reverse complement strand
ATACATAACAGTCTTAAGTATTGTAATATTATTCATTTTATCACGAGATTTTATCACATATGGAATTAATAAAATGTTAATATTTATAAAAAAGCTCATAATTAAATAGCTGTTATTTTTAAAAATTTAAAATAGCTTATTATTTTTTAGCTATTATTCTTATAACTACTGGATCATCATTTTTATAAACAGCTATTCCATTACTTTCAATTTCATAGATTATTGAAAGCCCAATACTTTTTATTTTTTCTTTAATCTTTTCAATTTCCATGTAACGTCTGTAATGGTTTGTGTAGTTTTCATTATCACTTATTTGATTTCCATTATGATACATTGGATCTTTAATACTTCGAGCTTCAATGAAAAATATTCCATCTTTTTTTAAATTAGAAGAAATCCATTTAAGTGTTCTATTTTCTTGTTTTTCATTAATTGAGTGGAATGTGAACCGTGAGTATATATAATCAAATTCATTTTTAATTTTTAGATTTGTAAAGTCATCAGTTATGAATTTTAATTTATCATTTCCCCACTTTTCATTTAAATATTGAATTTCATCAGCTATTTGATCAACTGAAAGAACATCAAGTTGGTTTTTTGAGAAAAAAATACTATCTCTTCCATTTCCACAACCTAATTCAATAATTTTTTTATCTTTTTCAAGATAATTAATGATAAATTTAGCAAATGTAGATTCCCCAACAGGTTTGTAGTGTTTTTCATAATACTTTTTCCAATACTCTTTATTATTTATTTCATTAGCAAGGTTTTCTTTATTTGCTATTTTTTCATTGAATTTATCTATCATCATGTTCACTTCATTGTTTTTTTGAATGTTATTGTTATTTTTTGTATAATCATTTAAAATTTATTTAAATTTTTATTTTAAGCTTTCATTAAATGATTTTAGATAATTTAAGTCCTTTTCATAAACCTTTTTATCATCTTCACTTAAAAAATCGTATTGTTTATTTGATCTTGAATGTGCCTTTGCAATTGTTGGTAGTTTCATGAATTTATTACCATATTTAGATTCTAAATATTTTGGGTAGTTAGATGGAACTTTAATCTTCATTCCTTCAAAAATAGCTGGTTTAAGTGGAAAAATATCTTCTTTTAGGTAAACATCCATTTTTATTCTTGAAAATTCACCTGATACCATTATATAGTCAGATTCGTCTGTTGCACCTATTTTTTCATTTAAATACTTCAAATAATCTTTTTTTAAATTATTAGGTGCATTCACTATTTCTTTTTTATATTTTTTACAAATTTCTTTTGAATTTTTTAAATAGAACTCGATGGAATCTTTTTTAATATAATCATATGGAAAAATGTCTAAACAGGATAAAAATTTATCATAGTGTCTTAGTTGTATAAATAATACATTTTCATCAACAGGTTTTTTAATTGTACCGACTAATAGCTTCCCATTTAAATTCCCATATCTTTCAACTTCTTTAGGTAAGATTTCCATTAATTTATCATAGTCTTTTCGTATTACTCCAACATCTAAGTCATCATCCCATGGAATAAAGCCTTCATGGCGAATAGCTCCAAGTAGTGTTCCATAATCAAGCCAATATTGGATATCATGTTTTTGACATATGTAATCAAAGAATTTTAGAATTTCTAAGCTTGTTAATTGCATATATCTTAAATAACCTTTTGCTTCTATTTTATAATTAAGAAAAATAAAGTTTAAGAGATTTAAATTAGAATCTACTCTTTTTTCCATTTTTTTCAATTTCTTTTTAATGTTCTTTATTTCCTTTTCATTATTTTCATTATTCTTATTATTTTTTTTATTTTTTAACAAGGTTTTTAACATTATATCCCCAAAATTCCCATTAATATCTCTTAAATACCTGGAAATATTATTAATTATTATTTAATTTTTTTTATTTAATATTTTTTTAATTTTCTTTTGATAAATAAAGATATTAAATATAGATATTTAAATAGGAATATATAAATTTTCATTAAAAGAAATTTTAATATAATGAAATGTTCATATATCATAGATTTAAATAAATTTATTTCAGATAAGTAGCTCAGTATTGACATTCTATATTCTTTAAAATTTTTAAAATTTTTATATAAATATAAAACATCTTTATCAGGACTTTTAAAGTAAATATTCTTAATTTTTAAAGTATTTAGGTTAAATAGCTTATTTGATAAATGCAAATCAAATTTAATAAATTTTGACCTATATTTTGAGTTCCATAAATCATTATAGATAAAATTTTGACTATAATAGCTTTTAATTAATTTAGTTCCTTTAGATATCCTAAGTTTCATCAATGGAAAAGATAAAAATCCAACATTCTCATCTTCATTTAAATCAATCATACGATTTAATAAACCTTTAAATAAGCTATTATTATTGTAATTAAGAGGAATATTAACAAATAAAGCATATTTTGCTTTTGAAGTTTTAATAGCTATTTCTTTAAAATTATCATCTTTTAATATTATTAAGTTTGATTTCTCTCTAAATTCATCGTTAAGCTTTTTTTCTAAGTTTTCATTTAAAATAACATTAAATGATTTGAAATTTTGCTTGTAAATAGATTCAAATAATCTGTTTAACTCAATTTCGTATATTTCCATGTTATCAATGATAACAGATATAAGTGGGCTTTTTAAATATTCATCTGTAGTTAGAATTGAAACTTTTTTATTTTTAATCGAATTTCCTACTTCATATAATTCATTAACAGCTATTTCATTATTTTTTAAGAAAATAGCTTCATTTTTTTTAATAAAATCTGCTTTAAATACTTTATTTGAGAAATAGGAATAATGATCATTATTAAATGATTTTAAATATTGTAATTTAGAGAATTCATAAATATTATCATTTTTTATCTCATTAAAATCATTATCTCTATATGGTTTAATATTAAATTCAATAAAATCTGGATGTTTATTGTTTAAATTGTCAAAAGCTATTTTTAATAAGGTCAAAGGATTTAATACATTTTTATCTATATAATAAACGAATTTACCTTTCATCACATCAAGAGAATTCTTTTTAAATTCATATTCGTCTTCTGATTTGATTATTTTTACATATTCTTGACTTTTAAATGAATTACTTAGATTAGCTACTAAATTTTCTCCAATAAATACTTCAAATGAGGGAAAAGTGAAGTTGTGAATATTAGTTAATATTTGATTTAATGTGTCTTTAAGATTTAAATTGCTATTTTTAGTAATATTTGGACTAATTAAAATTGTAAAGTGAGGGTTTTTAACCATATCCTGTTTTTTTATAATTAAATCCATTAAGTTTAAATCAGTGTTAGTTTTTTCAAGTTTTTCCCATGATGCGAGGAACATTTCTTCTTTAAAAGACATGATTGTTTTTTTAGTATTTTGAAGAACATCTTCTTCGGTTCTCCAGAAAAATCTGTAAAATTGGTCAATTAATATTGAGCATTG
>JAISIT010000217.1 GCA_031261915.1 Candidatus Methanoflexus mossambicus | reverse complement strand
TAAATAATAATAATTTAAATAATAATAATTTAAATAATAATAATTTAAATAATAATAATTTAAATAATAATAATTTAAATAATAATAATTTAAATAATAATAATTTAAATAATAAAATTAAATAAAATATAAATAATAATAGAAATAATTAAACCAATACCAATTTCATATCTACCATATCCTGGTCGCATTCCTAAAACAAAAGCTATTAAAAATAGAGCTATTGAAATAGATATTATTGGAAGTAGTATAAATGAAATTAATCCAAAATTAAATAATAAAAACCATCCAATTATAGAAAAAATAAGGATTAAAACATTAATTTCTTTATAAATCACAACTTCTCCATGTTTTTTATAACTAAATAAAAGACCTGCAATAGCCCCAATTATAAAAACAATAATGTAAATAAGATAATTTATTTCAACCATTTAATCAACTTTTCATTTATTTGATTTAAATTTCTAATTTAACTTCTAATTTAACTTCTAATTTTAATTTAAACTCTATTTCAAACTATTTTCAATTAACATAAGCCAATATAATTAAACTGGTTTATATAAAAATATCAATGAACTTATGATAAATAATAATGTTATAAAAAATACTATTTTCTCAATATTTTCTGTAATATGATTTACTTTAGGATAAACTTGTAACAATAATAATATAAATAAAATCACACCTAAAATAGCTATTGGTAAAATTAACATTGTATTAATGAAAGAAACAACAATTCCTAATACTATTACTCCAATAGCTACAAAAGAACTTAAAATTATAAAGTCTTTTTCTTTATTCATTTAAATAACTCCTTGAATTAGTAATAATATTAAAGATCCACCTATTCCAACAATAGCTACTGATATTTGAGTCATTATTGAATGATTTGGATTAAATAATGGTGTAACTGCATTTATAAGGGCTGTAATAAGCGTAATTACAATCATAGCAATAAAATACCATAATAACGACAATGGAGCTAAAAATATAGTTAAAAATATCCACAAAATCATATACCATGACATTGATTCTGAAAACATTAAAAATCCTCTTAAAAATCCAAAATGCTCAGTTTCATAACCTGAAATTAAATCTTTACCTTTTGTAATTGCAAAAGGAGAATATGGAGATTTTGAAAGGATCAATACGAAAAACACAATAGCTGCAAGAGGTATTGAAAATAAAAGTGGTCCATTAATCGTTTGATATGCAATAATCTCAGAGATATTCATTGTTCCAGTTTTAAAGTAAACAATAGCTATTACAGCAAAAAGTGGAAGTTCAGCAGCTGCAGAATAAACAGCCCGAACACAACTCATTTTTCCATAAGGAGAACCTGATGATGAACCAGAATTGTGTTCTACAATCTTATAAAGTGCATAAACACCGAAAAGAATTAAAAGAGAACCTTGTGTAACAGGACCAACAATAATAGCTAGAATCCAAATAGCACATAATATAACAACGATAGCTATATAAAATGGAATAGCTGCAGTTTTTGGAAATGAAGATTCTTTAAAGAAGAATTTTAAGGAATGTAAGAAATGTTGAATAATTGGAGGACCAGGTCTAAGTTGAATCCTTGCCATAGCTTTTCTATGAATCCCTAAAAGAATACTTCCAAATAAAAATGCTATTAAAACATTTAAAATAATATCTGCCATTAAATACATAATACCAAAAGAGTTTAAGATTTATGACCATGTCAATAATTAAATAATTACAATACAACAGTTAAATAATTAATAAATCATACAACAATCAAATAATTAATAAATAACTTAATATCCAATGAATGGTTCTTTAACTCTTTCCTCCTCATCTTCTTTTTTAGCTTTAGCCATTGTAATAAAACCAAAAGACAATATAAATAATGGAATAAAAATAATAGCTATTAAATAAACAATCCAATCCATTGGATTAAATATTAAAGCGTATAAAATCAATATTGTGGAAATGATAAATAGAATATAACTAAAAATATTTAATTTTCTCATTTTAATCACTTACCCTAAAATCAATAACATAATCTCAATTAAACGAATAATAATAAATAAAGAACTTAAATGAATAATAAGAATAAATGGAGACCCTGGAGTTCTAAACATTTCAGCTTTAGTTGCAAAAAATGGAGCTATTCCCGTTTCTCCAGCAACACCTATGGCTAAAAGAATTGTGGAAAAGGTTAACATTAAACTCGTATGATCAATAGCTGAAAGAGTAAAAAAACTTAAAGTCCCAGTGGATGCTAAAATCATAGCTCCTCCACCAAATAATGGAAGACTTGCCATCATAGCTATTAATCCATACTGAAAAGCCGCATCTAAAACACTTATTTGACGAACAGCAGAAACAATACCAATATTAACAATACCAATTAAAGCAACAAAAAGAATAAAATTAAACAAATCTCCAGTAATCATAGCTCCCGCTGTAGCTATTCCACATACAATAGCTAAAAATCGACGAGCTTTAAATTCCTTTAAATCAACTGGAATTTTATTCTCACCCATTTTGCCAAAAATAGCTTCCACTTGAGTTTCAGTTCTACTAATAGCTATTATACATGTGAAAACTAATACTGCAACAAACATGAAGAGATTAAATGGAGTTAAATAAAGAACAATATCCCCAAGAGGAACAGTTCCAAGTAAACTTCCACCTAATGTAGTAATATCCATTTTTATCAGCTTTAATTAACTATTTTATACAATTAATATTAAACTTATTATTATATACATTATTATTAGAATTATTATTAGAATTATTATTAGAACTATTATTAGAACTATTATTAGAACTATTATTAGAACTATTATTAGAAATATTATTAGAACTATTATTAGAATTATTATTATTATTATTATTATTATTATTATTATTATTATTATTATTATTATTATTATTCTTATTATTATTATTATTCTTATTATTCTTATTATTCTTATTATTAAAATTATTAGGATTATTATTAGAATTAAAATTACTATTATCAAAATTATTAAAAATAAAATTATCATTAAACTTGATATTAATAAAAATATTAAAAATATTAAAATTTATAAAATTTATAAAATTTATAAAAAAAATTTACATAATGAATAATTGAGCAATAAATAATTAAGTAATAACTAATTAAGTAATAAATAATTAAGTAATAAATAAAGAATAAAATAATGAATAATCAAAGATAATGATTGTAAATTTATTTTCTTTCATATTCTTCTCGCATTAAAACTCCAATTAAACCTATTTTAGAAGCTACTTTTAAAAGTAATCCACAAGCAGCTAAAAATAAACTTAATAACCAATATTGAGGAGTTACAAAGAAAAGGAAAAATCCAACGATCCATAAACACCATGAAATACCTGAAATAGCTCCAATACCATCAATAACAAGTATTGGTAATCCTCTTGCTTTTCTTGAGAATATATATAACAATATTCCAGAACCTGCAACTGCTCCACCAGTAAAACCAGTTAAAAATATTCCATAACCAATTAATATAAGAGCCAAGAAGTTAGGTGCCGTTGTCATTATTTCCATGTCTAATTTTAAGGGCATTGGAAATAGTGAAGGAGTTTTGCCTTTTTTTCTCATTTCACGAGAAATTAAAATCTCAGAAATAGCTAATATTTCGGCTAATTCTACAACCAAACCAGGTAAAACAAGAGCTTCTGCTAAATCTGTTCCTACTGCACCTACAATAACAAGCATAGCCAAACCAATAATGTCTGTAATGATTAAAACATGAATATCTCGTTTTGAAATAGCTATTCCAATTAAACCAATAAAAGCAATGATAAACCCAGTGTAAATAGCTGGCAAATACCAATTAACAAATATTTGAGGAACAAATTCAGGAACTAACATTATTTGTCACCTTTCTTATTAGAAACATCAATTTTATTATGATTTTTCTTTTGACTATTTTTAGGATTATTTGATTTAGAATCATTTGATTTAGAATCATTTGATTTAGAATCATTTGATTTTAATTCAGTCGTGCGATTAATAGTATAATTTAAAGCCAGCCAACTTGCTATGATAAACGACATCATCAATATTGTAGATTCTAATATTGTATCAAATCCTCTGGTGTAATACAATATTTCATCGATTAAACCACCAGGAGATGAGTAAATTGAGGTTCCAAAATATGGAGATGCATTTTTTATTGCCTCGGCTATTGGAGACATGTAGGAATTAATCATACCTAATTCCTTAGAATTTTCAGGATATTCTGCTTTTGTAATCCCTGGAGATTTTAAAATCTCTCCTCCTCTATCATACGGAGCTATTCTAAGTCCATCATTCATTTGCTCTTGAGGTGCCATGCGAGGATAAATTTGATCAGTATTTAATGCAATAGGAATTGTAAAACCAATAATTAAAAATATTGCTAAAACGAAAGCAAACAAACGAGGAATCCTACGAGGACTTGCAAGTTTATTGAAAATATCTCCGATTCTCATACATCTGCCTCCATTTCTTCTAAACGAGTAATAGCCCTTAGTAAAATTAATGAAATAGCAACACCAGTAGTTACAAATGTTAAAAGAGCTAAAGTATGATTGTAAGTAAGTAAAATTAATGACACACCTATAGAAGCTATTTCCACATTAAAAGTTCGAACAATAGGATCTTGAACATTTGGACCCCAAACAGTTGCCAAACTCCCTAAAATAGCTAAAAAACATCCGAAATAAAAGAAAATATTTAAATCAAACATTTTTATCCTCCATTAAGTTATCTGATGAATATTCTTCATTGAATTCATCATCAAGATCTTGATTTCTAATATCCTCATCTTGTGTTCTAATAACTTTTTTTTGTAAAATTGAAGTATCTTTTCTGCTTCTAATTTCATTTATTTTAATAAAAGACATTAAAAATATAATTATAGAAATAGGGCTTAAAAGAGCAATAATAAATGCTACATCCAAGTATTTAAAAACAACTACAACTCCAAAGAATCCTGCTTCAAGTAAAGATAACATTATCACTTTATCAAGTGGTTTTGATAAAAATATAATTCCTAATGCTCCAATAATCATTAAAAGCAAAGAAATATTTGTTAAATCAATAAAATCAAGTGGATTCATTTTAACACCAAAATACATTATCATTTTAAATATATTAAATAAAATAACATTTAATTAAGAACTGTTTCATTTTTTAATCTATTGAATGTATAAGCTATTGCATTTGAAGAAATTGTAGATGTAATAAAAAATGTTGCAGCAACTATAAATCCAAAGGGAGTATTAATATAAATAGCGATTATTGCTGAAAGAGCAAAATCAATAACATTAATATATAATACTTTTTCAACTCTATTATTAGTAATAAATGCCCTTATAGCCATTACAATAATAATAATTCCAATAATCTCTTCTATCATATTCAAACTACCGTTATTCTTTTGTATATTTATATGTCGTATATCTACCCATTTTTTTAGCTATTAATCCTAAAATTTTAGAGGAATAAGGATGATAAATACCTTGAATAGTTGTAATAGCTATAACCATGCCAACAACAAACATTATAGGTGTAAAACCAATAAATGAAAGTAATGTAATAATAACCGTTGTAGTTAATGCTCCAATGGTTCCTGCATATCCAACATCAGCACATAAACGATTTCCAATAAAAACAAAGAATGCTGCAAGTATTCCACCATTAAAACCAAGTAACATAATAGCTATTGAAGCAAGTAAGGTTCCTGCTGAGGCATCAGGAGAACATAAAACATTTCCTTGGAAAAATCCTCCAGATAAATCTCCTCCATTTTTATTTATCTCTTTTCCAACTATTTCAGCACCTTTAACACCTGGTTGTTCTGGAAGCCCAAAATAAGTATCAATTAAAACAAAATTAAGCCAACAAATAATTGTAGCTATTATAATTCCAATTATTTCATTCATTTTAATCAACACCTGGAGGTTTAGGGAAAATATAATCAAATAAAAATCTAACAATTATAGGTGAAATTACACCACAAATAATAGCTAAAACTATTCCATCATATAGCCAATAAAAATTTATTGAAAAACAAAGAGCAAGAAGACCAATAGCTATTATTGGAGTTGGAAAAACTGCACTACTTGTCCAAGAATATCTAATTGGTTTTTCTCCAATCAGTGGCAATCCAATAATTAATGAAATGACTATTGAAAGTATAATAGCTATTAGATAGCATATTAAAGAACTAAATAATAAACTCATATCACCTATAATTATATTCATGATTTATAATATACTATTATTAATATATAAAATTTGTTACTTGATTTTAATATTTTTTAATATTTTTAATAAACATAATAAAAATTAATATAATAAAAATTAATATAATAAAAATTAATATAATAAAAATTAATATAATAAAAATTAATATAATAAAAATTAATATAATAAAAATTAATATAATAAAAATTA
>JAISIT010000173.1 GCA_031261915.1 Candidatus Methanoflexus mossambicus | reverse complement strand
AAAAATAAAAAATATGATTAAAAAGAATAAATAAATAATTAAATTAATCTTCTGCTAAGGTAGCTTCAACAATTCCATCATTGTCTTTGGTTGCTTTGACTTTGATTCTTGAAGGAATTTTTTGAATACCTCTTTCCCAAATTTTATGATTGACAGAAGCATCTATTTTTACTTCTTCTCCTTTCATGTGTTTTAAAAGGAAATTTTGAACTTCTCTTATAGCACGAGGAGCTCTTATAGTTTTTGAAACATTTTTAACATTTCTAAGTGGAATAGTATAAATTCTTTCCATTTTAACACCTCAAAATAATTTACATATCCTATTACTTATACTTTAAGACTATTACGTCTCCAATGTCTTGGTTTATGAGAATATTTAACTTTTCTGTTAGTCTTTGCAATAGCCCATAAAGGAACTCTTCTATTTTGCTTAAATGCTTTTGCAAGCCTTAATTTTTTTGCCAATGGTTTATTTCTACTCATTTTTAGCACCATATAATAAAGATTATATTATAATTATAAATTTTTTCAAATAATTTTGATTTATTTAAAATTTAATTATTTTAATAGTATATTTTAATAATTTAACAATCATTATAAGTATAAATTGATTTAAGAAAGATTATAATATTATAATTTTATTTAATAATTTTATTTAATAATTTTATTTTAATATCCATTATTATCCATTGTAATAATCAATCAAATATAAATATTTAATATTTTAAACCAATAACTCTCGTTTGATAATGTATTTTTGGAAAAATATCTTCAGATACTCCTCCTTCTTCATCAATTAATTTTCTAATTTCTACTTCATAATCCGAAGAGCTATTAGGATTAGAATTTTCTTTAGATAAAACAAAGAAGTTATTTACTAAAAAACCAATGGTTTTATATCCAAAACTATCAAGATTAATGTATTGAATATCATATTTATTTTCTAAAGATTGAATCTGACTTTTATTCAATTTTGGAACCTTATCATCCCGTCTTGTTCCATCAGCAAGAATATCATAATTATTCTCAGAAGAATCATTTGATTTTGCTATAAATTCAAGGACTTTATTATGAATAAAATTTATTCCATTATTCGGGAAACCATCATTGTTTATAATATCAATTGCAGAATATAAAATTGATTTATCGATATTAATAACTTTATGAGGCAAATGAAGATATTTTGCAGAATTTTGAGCAATTAAATATGAATCATAAACTCCAAAATTTGCAGTTACTAATTCAACATCAATAGCTAAATTTTTAAGTAAAATAGCTATTAAAGAACTGTCTTTTCCTCCACTATACAAAACAGCTGCTTTCATAAATCATAAAACCGATAGTCAATATTGATAATACAATCAATAACAAATAAAAGTTATAAAGAATTATAAACAATTATAAACAATTATAAACAACGTATAAGCAATTTTATAGAAATAAATAATAATTAAATAAATAATAAAAAAATAAAATTAATATAAACATGAAATTTATAAAAAATAATTAAAAATTATTTTCTTGTAATATTTGTCTTTCTTTTTGGAGCAGTTAATCGTTTTAAAAGGTCTTTTAATTGATCATCAGTTATTTGATTTCTAACTTGTCCAGATTGAACCAATTGAATTAACTGTATTTCTATTTGATCAACAAACTCAGGTTTAGCTAAACGGAGATTTGCCAAACGACTTCGAGCTTCAGGAGTTAAAATTTGAGTCATTGCTTGTCTTTTTTGCATTTCCAACTCTTGAACCATTCTTTGTTGATTTTCTTGAGCCATAGCTTGTTGCTGTAATTCTTGCATTCTTTTTTGACGCAATTGTTCAACTTCATCCATGAAAAAACCTCCTTAGATACATTAAACTTATAAATAGCATTATTAAAAAAATTAAATTCATTATACTTAAATTTACTATAATTCAATTAAGTACATATTAAATTAATTATAATTAATTATAATTAAATTTACTACAAAAAATTCATTATAAAATAAATTAAATTTTATGAAAATAAATTAAAACTATTAAAAAAGGGTATTTAATATTTTTCAAGCTCTGGAATATCTTTGATAATTTCTGCAGAAGCTTTATCTAAAAAAGAACGACCTTGAGGAGTTATAATTCTTCCTTCAGGTTTTTTTTCAACATAGCCCGCAGATTCTAATTGTTTTAAAGCAACACGGACAATTGAGCCACTACCTTCTTTAAATCTCTCTGGAGACATACCTCTATCTTTTTTACCACCGTAAAAAGTTCGAAGCCGGCTAATTCCAACAGGACCATCGATATAAACTCTTCTTAAAACTGATGCACAACGTGTATACCACCAGTCAATATCATCTGGTTTTCTTTCTTTATGAACTCCAGTTTTAACGAAATTTGCCCAATCTGGAGCAATAATTTTATCATTCTTTTCGTTAAATTCATTTGCAATTTGATTAATTAATAAATCTGCAGGTACATCATATACTGTAACCATATTAATTCTCCTATTTAATTAAAAATTTATTAAATATATTTTAACTATATTTAATATTTTAAATCTAACAATAAATAGATTTAATATTTTAAACCTAAATTCAATTAGATTTATATTTTTAAGTATCTTTAATACATTTAAGTATCTTTAGACATATTTAAATAATTCTCATTAAAAGTTTCGCCAAAATCTCTAATGAAAATCCTGTAACTCAATGATATATTGTTAATTTTAATCTGCACACTTAACAATATATTATAAACATGAAACAAGTTTTAAACTTGATTAATTTATTATTTAGTATACTGTAACTATTTAGTAACTATTGTAACTATTTTTTAGGGCTTTTTTTATAAATGACTGCTACATGCCCTCTCATGTCAATTAATTTAGATCTCGTCTTAGAAACTATCATTTCAGCTAATTCTTTTTTTTCACTTGCAAAAGATTTTGAAAACTTTAATTTAATAGTTTCATTAGCTTTAAGTTGACGTTTAATCTCTTCTATAACATTATCAGTGACACCATCTTTACCGATATTAATCGTGATTGTAGAGAGCGCTTTATTCATTAACTCTTTTTTCTTTGGTATATTGCTCATATTTAGCTCTCCTTTTTGCTTTTTTTTCTTTTAAATATGGTATCTTAATTGCATTATTACATTCTAAACAAGTAATATGAACTTCACTATTAACTAAACGAACTTTACTATTTTTTCCAAATTGAAGGAATTTATAACATTTTTTACAATATCTGCGGTTCCAATTGTCTGGAATTTTAGTATTATATTTTAAAGAAATTTTTCTTGCTAATTCAACATATCTTGTTGATCTTTTAATATTATTATTTGAATATTCCTTTTGTGCTAATGAAAAAAGGATATTTATTCTCTCTTTAGCAATATTATCGATCCATTTAGGTTTTTTTCTTCTTTTAGCCACTTAAATCATCGAAATAAAGCATTAAATCAAATAAAAATAAATCAAATAAAGAATAAAAAAAATAATTTAATTAATAAATATTAAAAGAATAAAATGTTATACATAACAGAAGAATTTAAAAATAGTATAAATCTTTAAGAATGTAAATAAATTTTATAATATGATTATCTAATTTAAGATAATATAAAATTATATATTTTTTCTATTTAAAAAGCTTTTCGATTTTTTCATGTTTTTGTGAAATTATATAAAAATTTACAAAATTTTTCATTAAAAAATATTTTTTATTATAAATTCATTTAAAAATATAAATTTAAAAAGATAAATTTAAAATTATATAAACCTCACAGCTAAAATAAAATTATTATTAAACTTATGAATTTTATAAAAATAAAAGAATTTAAATGTAGGAAAGTGAATTCCAACTGCTTAAGTTTTCTTAAACAGAAGGAATAAAATAGAAATGAAATAATAAATAATTGCAACTAAATACGAGATCAAAGATACAATTATAATTATATCCATAACACCACCTCCGCTAATTGTTAAAAGCAAAGAGTAATGCTTAGAGAATGCAAACCTCTGCTTTTACAAAATTATTAAAAAAATATGAAAAAACAGAAATATTCACTAACCTACATATTAAAATATTAACTTTAAGTATTAAAATAATAACTAATCAAAACAAATCAAAAAATTTATATAGTAAAACAATGAAAAAATTATATGTTAGAGAATGCAAATCTAAAGCCATCACATGAAATGTGGTGGCTTTTTTTATTTTATATGATTTAAATCTATTTTTAATTTTAGATTAAAAACTTTTTTTTATTGAAATAAAGGTTATATTGCATTAATAATCATTTATTTTAAAAACCAATCAAGGAAATCAACATTTCCAATCGGTAAATTAATTTTATCTTCAATTATTTCAATAGCTATTCTTATTATCTCATCTATTGTTTTATTTGTTGTATCTATTTCATTAAGCTTGTTTTCATGGAGTTCATATCCTTCAGATGAACATAATCCTAAACTTTCAGATTCTAAATTATCCTGAATCTTTTCTTTAATATAATTACGTTTTTCAAGTCGTTTTTCTAATATTTTTGGATTTAAACGAAGAACTATGAGTTTATCGCATCCATCCAGCAAATGAGTAATATGTCCTTCCACAATAAGGATTTTAGGTTTAATGGAATCGACATTATTTGTATTTTTTAAAATAAATTCATTATATTGTTCCTTATCATTATTAATTATTTCATTTAATTTAATATTAAGATTATCAATATCTATAACTTTATAATTCTTTTCTTTATTAAAATCAAGAATTAAATTGTTATCAATAGCTATTTCATTGATTGATAAAACTTCAACACAGTATTTTGATTCTAATTCTTTTTTTAAGCTGTTAGCTATTGTAGTTTTACCTGTTCCTGGAGTTCCGCTGATA
>JAISIT010000081.1 GCA_031261915.1 Candidatus Methanoflexus mossambicus | reverse complement strand
TCAAATAATATAAATTCAAATAATATAAATTCAAATAATATAAATTCAAATAATATAAATTCAAATAATATAAATTCAAATAATATAAATTCAAATAATAAAAGTATTAATATAAATTTAAGTAATGAAAGGAATAATATTTCTGAAAATAATGAAAATAATCAAAAAAATATCGATACCGTTAAAATTACTGTGGCAAAAGATGGAAAAGAGTTTAGATTAATTAGAATGGCAGAGCAAAATGCTGAAATTATAAAAAAACAGAAAAATAAAGTTCAAAATGCTATGATAGAACTTAAAAAATACTTAAAACTTAAAAAACTCCCAAGAATAATAGAAGGATATGATGTGAGTAATATTTCAGGTCAAATGGCTGTTGGATCAAAAGTATCCTTTTTAGATTCAAAACCAAATAAAAATCAATATCGAAGATTTAAACTAAAAACTCCAGGTCCAGATGATTATGCTATGATGGAAGAGTTATTAAGTCGTAGATTTGAATCACTAAAAAACCATTTAAATGAAGATGAAAACTATATAAAACCTGATTTAATACTTATTGATGGTGGAAAAGGACAGTTAAAAATAGCTATGGATGTTCTTAAAAAATATGATTTAAATGATATTCCTGTAATTGGTCTTGCTAAAGCTGAAGAAGAAGTATTTATTCCAAAAGTTCCATTTCCAATTATTATACCTAAAAATAATGAAGGTCTACATTTACTTCAAAGAGTTCGTGATGAAGCTCATAGATTTGGGGTGACTTATCATAGAAAACTAAGATCCAAAACAATTAAATACTCTGAACTGGATAATATTGAAGGCATAGGTGAAAAAAGAAAAATAAACTTATTAAAACATTTTGGAGATATTGAATCTATTAAAAATGCAGATATTGAAGAAATAACTATGGTTAAAGGAATGAATAAAAAAATAGCTAAAAATGTTTATAATTACTTCAACCCTAAAAATTGAAATTTTTTGGTTGTGTTTCAAAGTTAGTTATATTATTAATTTATATCAATAACTATATTATGTATTTTGACAATTATATTAATTTATATTAATTTATATTAATTTATATTAGTTTATATTAATTTATTATTAATTTATATTAATAATTCATATAAAATAATAATTAATAAACTAAATTTATGAAAATATTCCATATAAAATAGCTATTACAACTCCGATAATTCCAAATTCTGGAAGACCTAAAATAGCAAAAATATAAGCTATTAAAAAAACAAATATGAAAATTCCTATAATTTTTGCTTTTTTATTGATAATAAATGTTAAAATATCTCTAATAAACTCAGAAGGAATATAATAAGAATAAATCCCACCTGCAAGTTCAAACACAACAAGAGACAGAGGATTAGTAATTTGAATCTCATCAGCTAATTGAGCATATTCTGCAGCTTGCCTTCTTGTTTTTCCAATACCTGCACGGATTTTAGCACCGTTATTTAATGTAAACCATGCAGAATCTAAGCCAGCACGAATAGCTAAATCTTTACTTGGAAATTTAGCTATTAAATCATCACCTCCTTGGCGATAACCTTCAATACTTCCATTACATTCTTCTTCTATAAATTCTTTAATACTATTCATCAATTCAACTAATTTATCCTTACCATATTTATTAGTAAATTTAGTAGAATCAATCATATCAATAAAAAGATAATTTAAATGGTCGTTATGTTTTGGATTTGAATTAACAAATTTAGATTCTAAAATAATAGCATATTCTCCACCTAACTTAGTAAATCCAAGACCAGGAACTTCACCCACAGCATTATTAAGTTTAATTGATCTTTCAATTGATGCTGCTCCAGTCATTCCAATAGCTGCCCTAACTTTAATGCCATAGTTTAAACCAATTCCAATAAGTTTAATAGCTACTCGTATAGCATCATTTTTTGAAAACATTTTAGCAACAATTTCTGTAGAACTTTGCTCTTCAATATATCCTTTTTCAGCTAAAATAATCTCTGAAAAATTGTTAATGATATTGCTTTGATCGGTTAATTCAACATAAAGATAACGATCACTACCTAAAATAATATTACTTACCAAAGCATATTCTTCTATTTTATTATCTGCTTGATTAAGTTCATAAAATTCATGATTTTTAGGAATGTTTTCAGGACCAATATCCCGTATAAGATTGTTAAAAATGGTATCAGAAGTAATTTCTGCAGGTTTAATCTCCATAAGCATAGTATTTGTGAAATTAAACATTTCAACATATTCTACTTCTAAAGGATTTGCAGGATTGTATTTTGTTCCAATAGATATTATTGGATGCTTTGTTAATCCTTTAAAAATCCATCTAATTAAACTATGATTTGCCATTATCCCACCAGAAATTAATTAAATATTAGTATAAGTATTAATAGATTATAAGTATTAATAGAGTATAAAAACTTAATATTGTAGAATATAATAAAATATAAAATCTAATAAATTATAAATTAAGTAAAGTATACTTAAGTAAAGTATAAAACTTAAAAATATCTTGTTTTTTTAGTGATTTTTAGTTTTCTTTAAGTTTAATAGGTTCTTGTAATTCTACTTCAAATTCTCCAGGTTTTTCAAGGAAAATATCATTTTTAACAGAAACAATAGGAAACTTCCAAGACCCAATTCTACCAGCTATTGTGCTTGCAATGTTTCTAGAACTTTTTTTAATAAAACTTTCATCATTAGAATTAATCCTAATTTCAACATCATATGGAGATTCTTCTTCAACTTCATCTGCATATATAATATTTAAATCAAACTTGTTAGGTTTCATATATAAATCATTTCTAACAGCTATTAAAGGATTTTTAGATAATTTTAACCTATCACCAATAGTAACAGAAATGTTTCCAGCATTTTTAACTGCATCTTTATAATTTTTAGGATGAACTAAAACAAAAATAATATATGGTGCAGAATTTTCAACTTCAGAAGCTAATTCATTAATTTTGTCAAACAATGGAATTTTAGAGAATAAATTTTCAATTTTACTGGATATATCGTCCTTATTTGATTTATCTAATCTTAAAATAGCTTCTTTTGCAATATGTAATGGGCTAAAATCTATTTCATTTTTTTTATTATATGCAATATACTTCTTTTTATCTATTTCATTTAAAATATCATTACAAATATTTTGAAGAATATTTTTAACTCTTTTAGGTTTTTTTAATCTTCCAAAAGAAATTTCACCTTCATCATCAAAAGAAAATGAGATTCTCATTGCGTTAATGTCTTTAAATTCAGAAGAAAAATCTCTAAAATAATCATTGGATAAAATTTTACCATTATTTTTTTCAGCAAGCTTTAAAATAAAATGGTCTGCATCATTACCAGAATCGACTTCTTTGATTACTTTATTCTCTAAAAGCTCTTTATATTTCTCTTTTTCATCTATTTCATGTTTAAGAGAAGCATCAGCTATTACTATAAATTCATTTTCATCTTCTTTTATTTTTTTAATAGCTTGAAGAATATATGATAATTTAGCTTTGGATCCTTCAATTTTTCCATAATTAGCAACATTAGATCCATCGATGATTATTTTCAAAAAAATCACACCACATTTATTTAAAAAAGATTTAAAGTTTATTTTTTTAAATTTAAAGTTTATTTTTTAAGTTAAATTTTTTAAGCTAAAAAACTTATTTTTTAATTTAAAATTAAATATTTAAAAGTTAAATAGTGTTTATATAATAAATTGTTATAATATTTATAATATCTTTATAATAGTATATAATCTTTTTGAAAATTTCAGTAAAAAAGAGCAAATTATTAAAAATAATAATCTAAATTATAATCTAAATTATAATCTAAATTATAATGTTAATGATAATCTAAATGATAATCTAAATGATAATGTTAATGATAATAAAAGTAAATTAATAAATAAAAGTTTAAAGAAAATTTAATCCCTATCAAAATTTCCTAAAACTATTTTAGAATCATCGCTTTGATTTAAAATAATCTCAACTTTATCTTTAGTAATTTCATAGGTGTTATATGAATTAAGAATTTTACCTCTTAGTTTATTAGACGAAATAGACCCTGCACTGACAAAAAGAGTTTCTTCTAATTTCCATGAATACGGAACATGACGATGACCATAAATAACCAAATTAACATCATGATCAACTAATGACTTTAAAACATCGCCACAATCTAAAAGTTCATTTCTTTCACGACCAGTATTTGGAACAGGAAGAACATGATGATGTAAAGCTATTATAGAAAAGAAATTTTCAGTAAAATGAGAACATAATGTTTCTTCAACCCATTTTTGCTGAGATCTTCCAATTCTACCAGTATCTAAATCTGGTTCAGTAGAATCTAAACCTAATAATAATATTTTATTAGTATTATTATCTATTATCTTATTTGCCCAATTTCTATCACCAATTTCTTCTTCAAAAGTTTTATAACCCACATTTCGAGAATCATGGTTACCAGGAACACAAAGAATTGGATGTTTGAATAATTTTAAATATTCCTTAACACCTAAGTAAGATTTATAATACCCATTATCTGTTAAATCACCAGTTAAAACAATTAAATCTGTTTTAGAATCATTAATTTCATCTACAAATTTTAAAAACATATCTTCATCAAAAGAAGAACTTCCAAAATGAATATCAGAAATATGAGTTATTAATGTCATTGTATCTAATATTGATGAATTATAATCTAAATTAGATAATAATTATAGAATTTATAAAATTAATAAATATTTATGGCTTTATATGGAATTAATAAAATTTATATAATTTATAAAAATAATAAAAATAATAGCATATAATAAAAATAATAGCATATAATAAAAATAATAAAAATCATGATTAAAAATAGAAGTATTATGATAATTTTAAAATAGCTTCGGCTAAATCTCCATTTGTAGATTTTAAAGCTTCTTCAGCTTCTTTTAAAGATTTATTAGTTTGACTAGCTATTAATTCAATATCTTCTTCGGAAATTTCAATTTCTTCATCAAGAGCTCTTTCAATAGCATTTCCAGTTACTTGATAAGTTTCTTGACCCATCATATTCATAGAATTTACTTCAGCATTCGGTATGACAAGTTCTTTGTCTTCAAAACGAATGATAACTTCAGTAACTCCTTGGAGATTATCCATTTTCATTCCCATTTTCTTCATTCGTCTTTCCATTTTCTTCATTTGTTTTGGATTCATACCTGGTATCATAAAATCACTTATATATTTTAGATATTTATAAAAATAATTAAAACTAATTAATGCTAATTAATATTAATTAAAAATAATTAAAAGTAATTTAAAAAAATTTAAAAAAAGAAAAAAATAATCAATAATATATATTAATATTTAAAGTGAATTATTAATATTTAAAATAATTAGTTTATTTAGATTTAAATGAATTATTTTTTTCATTACTTTCTTTTATAATATTAGTGCTATCTACTTTAAATACTTTATTAACATTTAGATATTTTCTATATTTATTTGGAATAGTAAGTTTAACATAAATAGATTTACCTGCATTAATGGCTTTAACTTTAAGTTTTACACTTTGTCCAGATGCAGAAACTTTTAAATAACAAGATTTAGATGCAACATTTCCATAGTTTTTAATATAAATATATCGTTTATTACTACTTTTTTTAACCTTATAAATTTTAAGATCAGCTTTTTTAGCACGAACAACCATAACATTATTCTTTTCATTACTTTCTTTTACACGATTAGTGCTATCTATTTTAAATGTTTTATCTATCTTATTATAAATAGATCTATATTTCTTAGGAATAAGAAATTTAATGTATGTTGTTTTGCCTGCTTTAATAGATTTTGCACTAAATCTAAAAGTCAATCCTCCTGCAGAAGCAGTTAAATAAGAAGATTTTGCTGTTAACTTACCATAATTTTTAATATAAACTATACAATAATTACCACTTTTTTTAACATTATAAATTTTCAAATCAGCTAATTTAGGAGTATTTGGAGTATTTGGGGTGTTAGGTGAATTATTATTATTGTTATTATTATTATCAGAACTATTATTATCTGAATTATTGTTGTTGCTATTATTATTAGAATTATTATATAAGTTATTATCCTCGTCGTCACTAATTATAAGATTATCAGTGTGAATTTTAGATTTACCTTCAATATCATCAAGATGAATAGATTCATAGGCATCTCCACCGAAATTATCAGTAAATTTGGAATCAGTAATGTTTAAAACATTAGAAAAATCAGAACTAGCTTTATAATAAATAGCTCCACCACCAGAGTTTGCGAAATTAGAATTCACAACATTATTTGAGAAACTTGAATTTTTAATATCTAAATCACCTGCAAAATTAAAAATAACTCCACCATTAAAATATGCTGAATTGTTACTAAAAACAGAATTAACAATCATTAATTTATTACCAGGAATATCATTAACATTATTGATCACACCACCAGAACTACCTGCAAAATTGTTCATAAACTCTGAATCATCAATAGAAACAGTGTTAACATTTACATTATTAATAACACTACCATCATCATTTGCATTATTATTGCTAAAAATAGAATTTTTAACAGAAAAAATATTCGCTCTTTGATTATGAATAGCACCACCATCACCAATTGCAAAGTTATTTATAAATTCAGAATTCTGGATAAAAAGATTGTTACTGTTATAAATAGCACCACCGTTGGTATCTTTATATTTAGCAGAATTATTAGTAAATTTAGAGTCAACGATATTTAGAGTGCCTTGATTATAAATAGCTCCACCACCATTTTTTGTTACATATCCATTTATAAACTTTAAATTTTTTAAAGTTACATTTACATTATTTTTAATTGTGAAAAATCTATTTTTTCCTTCTCCATTTAATATAACATTATCTCCTTTACCTTCAATAGTAATGCTCTTAGAAATAGTTAATCCAGTATTATTTTCACCAGAATAAATTCCATTTTCTAAAAAAATAATTTCACCGTCATTAATTCCAGTAATAGCTGATTTAATTCCTCCATCAGATGTTTTATTAGTTTGGGTTATGTCAGTAGCACTTACCACACTAATACTTAAACATAAAACTGTAAACACTAAAAATATGAGAATAAAAACACGATGATGATTAAAACCTTTAAAAGAAAACATTAATATCTTAAACCTCCTAAAAAAATAAGAATTTAAAAAAATAAAAACTAAAAAAATAAAAACTAAAAACTAAAAGATAAAAAAAATAAATAGTTATTATTGTTATATATATTCATATATTTTAAAATATTCATATATTCTAATAAATATTATTTTATATCTTCATTATATTAATTATATATTTATCATAACGCATATATTTATTATATATTTATCATATTAAGCATATATTTATTATATTAAATATTATTTATTATATTAAGTATATATTAATTACATATTAATTATATATAAATATTTCGTAAATATGAATTATTTTAATCATTATAGACAATATCTAAAAACCTATTTTTAGTAATAATAATTATTTCCAAAAATGAATTTTAAATTAAGTTAATTTAAATAAAGAAAATCTTTGATTTTCTAATTAAATGTAAACATTTAAATTTAATAAATATTTTAAATATAAACTAAATTTAATTATAAATAAATTATAACTAAAAATAATAAAGTATAATATATTATAATAAGTATAATAAAATATAATGCATTATAATAAGTATAATACATTATTAATAAATTATACTAAATTATAAAGAAAATAAATTTATTCTTTAAATCCTTTTCTTGTTTTAATAGCTTGACCAACTTTAAAATCCATCATTTCATTATGGTTTAAAAGAGTTTTGCCAAATCCTAATAAATCGTCTTTTTCATTTACAATTAAAATTTCGTCTGTGGCTCTTATATTTTCATCACTTTCAAGGATGAATTTAGAGAAAACACTTTTCCCTTCTCTTGTAAATGGTTCGGAATCGGAATTAACTACAACACGTAATTTAGGATATTCAAATACTTTATGGAGTCGTTTAGCACCTTCTTTTGATAGAATAAAAAAGGAATCAGAAGCACGCATATTTACAATGATATTATTCTCACCATCATATATATGGCGAATTTTACCTGTGTTTTTACTCTTTTCTATTTTAATTTTACCATTGAAGAGTGCTTGACCTGCACCTTCACCAAATTGATAGTTGGCAATAGCTATTATCTTATCAATATCATTATATTTGTATTTAATTAAATCAGACTGTGGATGAATTTTATACAACTCAATATTATAATCATCTATTAATTTTTCATTAATCAAGACCTGATTGTATTTAGGAATAATCTCTGATAAGAAATTTTGAACCTCATCAATTGCACCTAAATCTTTACTTTTAGGTGCAATATTTTGTGATAATGGATAAATTTCATCTAAATCTAAAGGAATTAAAGTAAATGGAATATCTACAACCATAAAATCAGTGCTATTTAAATCTATATCTGTTTCATCCCCATAAACATAAAAATTTTCAAGCTTTTTTGGAATATTTTTTGAATATGGTTTTCTATATGATGGTAGAAGAACTAAATCCCGTTTTTTAGGCATTTCTCTGATTTTATTCAAATGCCTTTTTACTTCTGCTCTCTTAAGAGATTCAGAACCTGTGTAGAAAAATGCTGACTTTTTAGTTCTTGGATCATAAATTTCTAAATCATCAACATATTCTCCAAGTCGTCTATAAGCATTTAATAATTGTGGATGAACTCTACAACGCTCTTCAACAAGTTCCATTAAACTTCCTTCATAAATAGCTTGCCGTATTAATCTAATTTCTGCAAAACTAACATATAAATTATGTTGAGCTATTAATTTTGTTCTTTCTTCTTTTTCCATTGATTTAATCTCATCAATTGTATATTTAGAACAAATTTCACAGGAACATGGCATTTCATTTAAATCTTTAAGTTTATATGTTCCTCGTGTAGTTAAAAATCTGTCATCTTCAGCATATAGTATATAAGCAGCAGAATCAAATAAATCACAGCCCATTGCAACGGCTAAAGCAAATAACATTGGATGTCCTGCTCCCATTAAATGTCTTGGTTTTGAATCTGGTAAATTCCTTACAGAATTCATTACTATATCTACTATTTTATCGTAGTGATACATTTCCATTAAAGGAACAACTGCACCTATAGGATACAAATCAAAATCTAAATAAGCCAATTCACTTGCACAATACTCTCTTAAGTTCATATATGTTGAACCTTGAACAACAGAGTTTAAAAGAAGATCATAACCTTTTTTATCCCTGTATTCTTTTGCTTCTTTTGCACGTTTAAGAGTAATTTTTAAGTCGCGTTCAGCTATTTCTTCATCAATGTATGGTGCCGTAGGAATATCTAAGGATGTTCCAATATCTGATTTAATCTTTTCTTGAAAATCTATGACTTCTTCATTTGTTATATCCACATCTCCATAGACAGACAATTGAAAAGAACCTGAATCGGTCATTACAGGGCCATGAAAATTTATTAACTCATGAACACCTATATTTTCGGCTTTTTCCTTTAGTTCCTGATTATTGTAAATTAAATATGCATTTGTTATTACAATTTCAGCACCAAAGTCCTTTACATCTATTGATTGTTTTCTTGGATGAATTACAGGCATTAGATTAGGAGTTGTTACTACTCCATGAGGAGTTTCTAATTTTCCTATCCTACCTCTCCCATCTTTAACTTTTATTTGAAACATTTTATTACCTCTAATGTTATAATTTCATATTTAATTCAATAAAGACCAATAAAAGGAGGAATACTTCTTAATAAATTTTAAAAAGATTATTAAATTTAAAATAATATACAATTATAAATAATATTAATATTTAATCAAACTTTATATTAAATTTACATCAAATATATTAAATTTACATTAATTTTATATTAATTCATTATATTTATATTTATATTTATATATTAATATTGAACTATTAAAATCATTTAAATTTTAAAAAAAATATTATCACCTCAAAAAATATTCATTCAATTAATTACAAAATTATTTTAAATATTTTTATATATATCTGCTCTTAGAATAATTTTTATTTTACATAAACCATTTTTCATCTTTAATTATAAATTTAAAAGATTTTTATATCTTTTTACCTAAATATCACAATAAAATCTCTTTAAATTTTCAAATATCCAAAATATCCAAAATATCCAAATATTTAAATTTCTAAATATTCTAAGAACTTAAATTTGATTTTGATTTTTTAACATGAGCATATTAATAATCAACAAGTAAAATAATATAACAATTATACATGATATTCATTTTGAAAATAAATTTAATTGAAAATAAATTTGCAACAAAAGAATTATAAACATTAACAACAAATAATAATAGCACTAATAATAAATAATAATAGCACCATGTAATAAATAATAATAGTACTAATAATTATATCAATCTTTTTAATTTAAACTATTGTAATCATATAATTTATGATTATTAAATCCAATAATTTATACTATAATACACTATTTTATCTTCTAATGTATAGTTTTATACAATATATATAAATAGTTTATTATAAAAATAATAGAAAATTAATAAAAAATTAATAAAGAATTGATATATTATTAATACTATATTTTAATACTATATCTATACTTTTATCATAACAAAACAAAAATTATTAGAAAAATGAATAATAGTAATAATTAATAAAACATTATAATAATAAAAACTTAAAAAACAAAAAGAAAACTTCAATATTCTAACTTAATTTACATTAAATAAGCAAAAATAAATATAAAAACTGATAAAAATGGAAAATATCTTTGAAAGTAATTTAACTGGAATAGGATTTATAAATCCCTTATCTCCTGAAGGAAAGAGAATATTAAAAGAAAACATAAATCTTGACGATATTTTTAATGAAAACAATGATTTAACTAGAATAATAATGCAAATAGGTGAAGGAATACTTGATGATGATAAAAAAATACCTAAAAATTATGTTGAACTTGGATTAAAACGATTGGAATGGTTTTTTAGAGAAAAAAATGATAAAAACTTTAAATCTTCAGAATTTTCTTATCTTTATAAAATAGAAATAGAAAAATATGATGTAATTGTCTTTCATTTATTATCACAAGCCATTGCATACAAATTTAATTTAAATGGGAGAGAAGCAAAGCTATTTTTAGATTCTCAAAATAGATTAATAGAAGAACGTTTAGAGCGAATAGCTGATGAAATTAAAGAAGACTTGATAAATGATATACTTAATGATTTAAGTTCTGATATTGTTGAATTCAACTGGATAAATCTAATACCGTTAATAGCTTCTAAAAAAATAGATTTAAAAGATTTATTGCTTAAAAATGGGAAAATCATTCTTAATGAAGATGAATTTAGAGAAGAATTTTACGAAGAAACAGAAGACTGGAATGATAGAAGAATAAATATGGTTTTTAATAGTATTGTGGGTTTAAAAACAAAAGAACTTATAATGAGCCAAATAATTATCCAAAAAACAGAGGACTATCTTGAAAATATTCAAAAAAACTTAAAAATAATAGAAATTCATCCAGCAATTAAAGAATTTGCAGATTTAATTGAAAAAGAATATCGTAAGTGGAATGAAAAGTATTCAACAGTATATGGTGAAGTTATGGGTGGAGACATAAAACAAGAAAGATTAATTAAAGATGCATTTCCTCCATGTGTTTTAAGAACAATTGAAGGTGTAAAATCAGGTAATAGAAACGATGCCATTGTTTTATTCTTAACATCATTTATTTCCTATGCTCGTCTTTATCCTCAAATATTTAAATTACGAAATCAAATGAAAATTTCAGAACTTGACCCTGATTTAAAAATCACTACAAATGAAATTCTACCAATAATATTTGAAGCAGCAGATAATGCGGTTCCTCCACTTTTTGAAGACCAACCACAAGAGAAAATTAATATTATTTCAAAATTAGGATTTGGAATGCATAATGAACCAGATTTAAATCATGAAGGAGAAACTAAATGGTATACACCAATGAGTTGTGATAAAATAAAGATGCATCTAAGTAATTTATGCCATCCAGATGCAATTTGTAATAAAATAGGAAATCCAATTACATATTATTCTTTAAAGAAATGGCAAATAAAAAAAGATGGAAATATTGATAAAAATATTGAAAATACAAAAAAATAAAATAAAATAGAACGGATGTGAAGATTATATTTAAAGCAGCAACACGAAAAGAAAGAAGGCAATTTTATAGAGAAGAATGGAGTGAAAAAGACCTTCCAGAATTTATAACTAAAGACTTATGGCAAAGGGAATTTGGTTTTGATCATGATGGAACAGGACCTAATGACAGATATAAAACATTTAAAAATACTACTTCCTTAAAAAGATTTTTAAAAGTAAAAGCTCCATTTGCAGGGTATATTTCTGTTGCATTTTATAATAATCCAAGACGAAGAGAGGATTGGGAAAAATCAGAGTTTGTATTTGATGTAGATGCAAAAGATATGCCTATTAGAACTTGTAATTGTGATAGTGTTTGTGAAATCTGCTTAAATGAAGCACTTGATTTGATTAAAGACATGGTAGATACATTAAAAGGAGATTTAGGTTTAAAAAATATTTATATTATCTATTCTGGACGAGGTTATCATATAAGGATATTAGATGAAAGGATTATGGAATCTGACAGTAATCTAAGAGGAGAACTTGTTAAATATGTTACAGGTGCAGATATTCCAAAAAACTTAATAAATTTAGGATATACAAAGGTATTTAACACCAGAACCAAAAGAAACATAAATTTACTAACAGGTAAAGAACAAATTGAAGGAATTACTCCAAAGCTATTAAAAGATGCAATTAAATATAAAAATTTATTAGACAACAATCAATGGGGATTATTTCAAGAAAGATTAGGTCCAATAAGATCTAAAAAATTATTAAATAGCTTTGGAAGAGTTAATTTAAGTTTTGTTGATGGAAAAGTTTCAATAGATTTAAAAAGAATCCTAAGACTCCCAACAACATTACATTCCAAGGTTTCAATGAAATCCGTTGAAGTTAAAAACCTTGAAACATTCGATCCTTTTAAATATGCCGTTCCAAAATTTGTTTTTGAACGAAAAGAACCATGATTATTATTTGTATTATCATTATTATTTTCAAAATTAATAAAATTAAAAATATTATCACTGAAACTATTATTAAAATGAGTAATTATAATTAATATAAAAAAAAATTTCTATAAAAACTATTAAATATAAACAATTAAAATATTATATAATTATTATTTAAAAATCTAAAATTTAATAAAAAAATTTAATAAAAAATATTAGATAATAAAATAAAATATTTAAAAACTATTAGTTAAAAATCATTATCGAAAAATTATTAGAAAGTGGTAAATTGAAATATAATTTTGATAAATTAACAAGTAGAAAAAATACAGGTGCCCTTAAATGGGATGCAATGGAAGAAGTTTTTGGACGAGAAGATTTAATTCCTTTATGGATAGCTGACATGGACTTTAGAGTTGCAGAAGAAATAAAAGAAGCAGTAAAAAATAGAGCAGACCATGAATTTTATGGTTACAGTGAAATCAATGATTCATTTTATGAAAGTGTAATAAAAAGAGCTAAAGAAAAGCTTGGATGGGAAATAAAAAAAGAATGGATAGTTGTAACTCCTGGTGTTATTCCTGCTTTAAACACAGCTATTAGGTCCATGACTCACCCAGGAGATAATATAATCATACAAGAACCTGTTTATCACTTATTTTTCCCTACTATTCGTAATAGTGGTTGCCATATAATCTCAAATCCATTAAAACTTATTAATGGCAAGTATGAAATGGATCTAGAACAATTAGAAAGTTTATTTGAAAGTAAAATGGGGCATAATCCATATTATAAACCAATAAAAGCATTATTGCTCTGTAATCCTCATAATCCGACTGGACGAATGTGGAATAAAGAAGAATTAACTGAAGTGGGTAAAATAGCTATTAAACATGATTTAAAAATAATTATAGATGAAATACATAGTGAATTGATTTATTCTGGAGAAAAACATTGTAGTTTTGGTTCTATTTCGAAAGATTTTGAACAAAATTCTATTGTTTGTTTTTCAGGAACAAAAACATTTAATTTAGCAGGATTGCATGTTGCTGTGGCAATAATAGCTAATGATAAATTAAGAAAAGAATTTAAATCAACAATGGAAGGTATAGTTCCTGAACCAAGCATATTTGCACTTACTGCACTTGAAGCGGCATTTAATAAAGGGGATGATTGGTTAAAACAAGTTTTAGAATATCTTGAAGATAATTTAAATTTATTATATGAATATGGTGAAAGGTTTAAAGGAATAAATGTTATTAAAGCCCAAGGAACTTTTTTAATATGGTTAGACTGCCGTGAATTAAATATGAATCACACAGATTTGAGTAATTTCTTTATTAACACTGCTCGTGTAGGTCTTGAAGATGGAATCCTTTTTGGTAAAGGTGGAGAAGGATTCATGAGAATAAATATAGCTATTCCAAGATCATTACTTGAAAAAGGTTTAAAAAGAATAGAAACAGCATTAAATACATTATAAATAAAAAATAGCTATTTAAATTAAAAATAGTTATTTAAATTAAAAATAGCTATTTCAATAAAAAAATAGATGTGTAAAAAAAATAGGAGAAAATAATAATATAAAAAATAAAGAAATAAAACTAAAAATTAGATATAATTCTATTAAAATATTGGAATTTCTATTTTATCATAGTTAACTACTGGAATCTTTCTATTTTTAGATCCACGTTCAAATGTAACTAATTCTGCGTCATCCAATTTTTTAATTTTCTTTTGAACCGTGCTAACTTCTTTATTTAATCTATTGGCTAAATCATTTAATGATTTAACATCATTATTCTTTATAGTGTATAAAATTTCATAATCATAATCACTAAAAGTCATTTTATCTAAAATAAGTGTATTTTTATCTTCCAATTCTTCATCAGGATGTTGTTCATAATAACTCCATTGTTGGAGATGTTGACTATGTGTCTTATTTGAATGAGAGGAATTAATAATTTTTTCTAAATTTTCTTTAGATTTATAAATACTTTCAAGTTCAGCAACTTTATCTTTTCCTTTTATAATTTTAATTAAACTTACAGGTAACATGATTATGCCTATTAATTTCATAGATTTAATAAAAATAATAATAAAAATAATAAAAAAATAAATAATAGAAAAATAAATAATGAAAATAATTGATTTTATATATTATTTTATATAATATTTTATATATTTAATATTAATATTACATTATATTTTACAGTAATTAATATTTAATTATATATGTCCTTAATATAGTATATTACTATTTATATATATAAATATTATCCAAAATTTATCAATTTTTAATTAAACTTTATCTAATTAACATTTTATTTGGATGTAAATAACCATCTAAAAATATTAAAAATTCATTTAAGTTATCCCAATTAATCTCATTTTCTAAAAAATCTTCAATTGAATTTAAATTATAATTATTTAATATTTCTTTTTTTAAATCTTTACCAATTTTCAGTATATGGATATTTTCTTCTTTTAAATTATTTATTATAAATTCTTCAGGAGTTTTACTTTGTCTTAGTTTATTATTTGCTAAAAATTCACCATATCTAAAAACATTATTAATTCCATGATTATTTATAAAATTTTCACAAGCTATTTTATTAAATACTTTAGGACCAATATTTATTTCATATTTACTTAAACTCCAACTATCAAACTCTAATAAAATAATAGCTAAATCACTTTCATTAGTCCAATATCCAGTATTTATAATCTTAAAACCAATATTTTCTAGTTTTTCTTTAATAGATAAAGTGGTTTTATTTAATTGGGGATAAATATTATCAATAGCAATATCTGGAGTTTTAAATGATATAATTAATGTTTTAGATTCTCTATCTTTGAATTTATTTAAAATATCCTTTTTAAATAGATTATAAAATTCAACATTAGTATTATCAATATTAACATTATTATTATCAATATTATTCATAATAATGTCGTTATTATTATTATTACTATTATTACTATTATTATTACTATTATTATTACTATTACTATTATTATTACTATTACTATTACTATTATATGTATTGGTAAAATTAAAAAATGAAGTAAAATAAGCTATTTTTTTGTTAATATTCTTTTCATTAGAATAATTTCTTGAAGCTAAAATAAAATCAAGCATTTTTTCAATAGTGAGTGCTGCACCTACATTTCTATTTTTATCTACGGGATCAATAGCTATTAAACTATCATTAAAAAGTTTAGAAGTATTATAATTTTCAAGGTCAATAATTTCTCCATATTTCCAAAAAGAAGCTTGTTTTAATGTATTTTCAAAAGTTTTATATTTTAAAATAAGAATTTCACATAGATAACCTGCAAAACCTCCAACTTTAAATTCACTACCATAAACACCTACTTCTTTCATAAACTTTTTTAAAAGAATAACTTCATCTCTCATTTTGGTATTTAATCTTTTTTTCATGTAGTTAGTATGAAGAATCGTTCTATCAACAGCAGATTTAAGTTGAAATGCATTTTTAATATCATAACAAGGCACAATATCGATTTCATAACCATTTAATGCTATTGTCACATAAGGATGAGATGCAAATCTTTCTTCTAAATTAGCTTTTAATTTTTTCGCCGTTTCACGACCTAAAAACAAACCATTTTCTTTTAAATCATCTAAGGATGTTTTAAGTGGAAAAGCTATAAAAATATCTATGTCTGCTATTCCACTTAACCATGTTCCTTTAGCAACTGAACCCGTAAGGTTTGTTTTGCATTCAATATCATGTTTTGAAGCTATTTCATTCACGGTAGCTATTATTTCATCTGATAATCTATAAATTTCTTGTTTTTCAGTATAATTTGGTTTAATTTCATTTAAAATTATATCAAAATTCATGATTTACCTTTATTATTAAAATTAAAGTTATTAAGTCAAATATATGATTAAATTAAAGTTATTAAGTTAAATATTAAATTAAATCTAAATTAAATCTAAATTAATGTAAGTTAATATAATTTAATCTAAATAAAATGATTTTAAGTCAGAATAAATAGGTCCTTTTGAAGTTAATACACTTTTTTTTATTGTAATTTTATTAAACTCAATATTTCCAAAACGTTTTCTTTTAAATTTATTTAAAATATCATTAATAGCTTGTTTATCATTTGAATTTAATTTATTTTTAACTCTTGCAATGGTAAGGTGAGGTGAAAACTTTTTTTCAGCTTTAAAACCTAATTGATTAAATTGAAAATCTAAATCATTGAATAAAGAGTTAAGATAAGTATTTTCAATAGAATTATTATTTATGGTTTTACTATTTTCAATATTATTTTCTTTAACACCCACCCAAATAACTTTAATATTATTATTACTTGGAAAAACACCAGTAGATTGAATATTTAGATTAAAAGAACTATAATTTTTTAAAACAATAGATATTTTATCTTTAATTTCTTCTAATTGATTTGAATTAATACTTCCAAAAAATTTTAAAGTTAAATGAATATTATCTAAATCAACATATTTTAAATTAATATCTGTGTTTTTAAGATATTTTTGTAAAATAGCTATTTTAGACTTAGTTTTATCATTAATATCAATAGCTAAAAAAGATCTAAAGTTATTGGGCATAATATCAACTGAAAACTTTAAATTAAATTAAAAAGAATTAAAATAAATTAAAATAAATTAAAAAGAATTAAAAAGGATTAAATTAAATTAAAAAACTATTTTTCAATAATTGACTCTTTAATTGCCATTCCAAAATGTCGCGCATTTTTATCCAAATATATTTTAACTTTGTCTCCAATTTTTAAATTAGAAACAGAAATAGCTTCGCCATTATCTGAAACTAAACGAATAGTTTCTGCATTTTGAAGGAGAGTTTTAATTTTAACATTTTCATATTCTGCTTCAATTAAGATGAATGGTCTTTTTTCTATTTTTACTCTTCCAACTAAAACTGTTCTTGCAATTCCATCTTTATTAACTGCTAAAAGTTCGTCCCCAGTTTTAATTTCACTTAAATATTTAGTTTTATTATTTGGACCCATAACATAAGCTTGAACAGGACCAGCATTAACTCTAAAAGGTCTTGAAGCAACATATTCACTTTCTAATGTTTCACTATGAACTAGAAATAGTCCTTTTGAATAAGAACCAATTAACATTCCTTCTCCAAGGTTTAACATTGATGCAGTATCAATACAAACCCTATCGCCAGATATAAGGTCTTTAATATCAGTAATGGTTCCGTCAACTAAGTCAAAATTACTTACTGCTGCATTATTTACTACCTCTGCAATTTCTTTAATTTGATTAAAGTCTTTTGGTGTGAAAAGAACTCCGTCTGTTCCTACTTCTAAGGTTTCAAAGGCAAGTTTAGCTTCATCAACAGTATTAACTGCAGCTATTATCTTCACATCATCATCTTGTAAATCAGCGATAATATTTTCAAGAGGAATAACAGTCCAATCTTTACCAACTAGAATTATATAATCTGCGATTTTACCAATTTTAACTGCTAATTGTTCATGATTTTTACTATCAATTTCAATATAACTTGCAACTATTTTATCCTGACTTTTAAGTTCTTTAACTAATTTTAAATCATTAGATTCATCAAGATTTTTAGATAAAATCGTTGTTCCATCACCTTCACCATTTATACCAACTAAAAGAATATCAGAACTTTTATCTTCACCAACAACATTGATATTTCCTAATTTATGTATTTTTTCAATGTCAGAAAAGTCTAAAACTGTATTTATATCTGATTCAAGTGCAGTTGTAATGAATTCTTTCTTTTTATTCCAATTAATATCTGGACTTTTTATCCAAGCAAATTTATGATTTGACATTTATACTCCTAAAAATATATTTTAAAAAGATTAAATAAAGAAAAATTAGTTAAAATGATTAAATAAAAAAAGATTAAATAAAATTATTTTATATAATTAATATTATCAATTTCTTCTGCTGGAGGTGTAGGAATATCATCTGCACCTTGTTTTCCAATAGCTATTCCATTAATAGGAACATATCCTTCTGGAATATTTAATTCTTTTAATAATTCTTTCTTTTCATCACCTAAAAATGCTAAAGTTGGGGTGATTAAATAAACAGTTCCATAACCTAATTCTGTGGCAGATAAGATTATATTTTCCGCAGCAAGAGCAGTGTTAATTTGACCATAGCCCTCTTCAGGAGCAGATAAAATCACTAAAACTGGTGTGCCATAAAGTGGTTGGTAACCTGGAATATTTGCTCTTTCCATTAAAAAATCATTTCCAGAGTTTTTCATACCTTCAAGTGCGAGATCATTAATTTTTGTAATTAATTCTTTGTTTTCAATCACAGTAATCTGAAACTCACCTGCTTGAGGTGCTTTTTTACCAGTTTCAACGATTTTTTTCAAATCATCACTATCAATAGCTTCATCTAAATAGCTTCTTATACTTTTTCTTTTTTCAATAACTTCAAAAATACTCATTTTATCACCATTTTAATAAAATATATCAAATATTAAAATTTTTGGAACTGTTTTAAAACTACATTTTGACAACTATTATTTTAAATTCTATTTTAAGATCTTAAGTTATTTAAAACTTAAATTTTAATAGCATTCAAAATTTTAATAGCATTCAATAGTATTAGAATATAAAATATTTAAATTAGTTTATAATAATATTAATTTTATAAAAATTCTTTAATTTTATAAAAATTCTTAAAAATATGGGTTATGGAAACAAACCCAAACTGTTCCACATTTTAAAAATATCATTTCCATTTAATATAAATTTTGCTATTGGTGGTAAAATTAGTTTATCACTACTGCTTGAAAAAATACATAAATATATATTACAAAAAATCTAAAAATAAATCTAAAAAAATTTTTTATTCTAATTAAAAAGTTAATCAGTTGAAACAGCTATTCAATTAAATTTAACTTAGTTTATGGTTTTATTATGAAAGTTAAAATTTTTGTTCCATCTAATATAAGTTGTTTTTTTTCAATATATTATGATAAAAACATTTTAAAAAGTGGATCTTGTGGTGTGGGAATATTATTAGATAATGGTGTGATTACAACAGTTAAAAAAAATTCTAAGGATTTTAATAGTTCTAAGGATTTTAATAGTTCTAATAATTTTAATAGTTCTAATAATACTAATACTTATAATGATAGTTATTTTAAAGATTATATTTCATATAAAACATTAAATTATTTTAAAGATAATTTTGATTTAGATATTTCAAAAATAGCTATTGAACATAAGTTTAATGTTCCAATAGCTAGTGGATTTGGAACTTCTTCTGCTATGGCTACGGGTGTTTCAATAGCAATTAACAAGCTATTTGATTTAAATCTATCTAAATTAGAGCTATTTCAAATAGCACACATTGTTGAAGTGGAATCTGGAACTGGTTTAGGGGATGTGATTTCTCAATCTTCAAAAGGGATTGTTATAAAAGATAAACCTGGAATAGTTGATTTTAATAATGTAAGTAATATACTTCATAAAGTGAATAATGAAGCGAATAATGAAGTGAATAATGAAAGTAATATTGAGGATATAAATGAAATATTTGTTGTAACAAAGACTATTGGCGAAATTGACACTTCATCTATTATTCAAAATCCAAATATTAGTAAAAAAATAAATGATTTAGGTAAAATAGCTATTAAATCATTTTTAAAAGATAAATCAATTGAAAATTTAATGGATGTTTCTATAAATTTTGCAAATAACACTAATTTAATAAATGATGAGCTAAGAAAAATAATTGATGTTATGGGTAAAAATAATAATAGATACAGTTTAGGATCGTCTATGGCAATGTTAGGTAATACTGCTTTTGCATTAACTAAATTTCCAGAGGATTTTATTGAAAATAGTGATTTAGAAGATGTTTTAATTTCAAAAATTGATATTAATGGAGTAAAAATATTAAAATAATTAATATGTTTATAATTAAATTAATATATTTCATTAATTTTTAAACGAATATTAATTGTAATTTTTAATCAAAAAAGTAAATATTATTTTAAAAGTAAATATTATTTTAAATATATCGTTAAGTTGATGTTATTGGAGGAGATTTTTTAATTTTTTTAATTTTTTTAATTTTTTTAATTTTTTTAATTTTTTTAATTTTTTTAATTTTTTTAATTTTTTTAATTTTTTTAATTTTT